>CAXIBC010000017.1:0-39714 GCA_964022115.1 uncultured Oleispira sp.
GCCATCAAATCAATTTCAACTTCGGGCCACTGGTCTCTAAAGCTATTAATCGCTGGCATGAGCCAATCAAAACAACTGTGGCATTCAATGGCCATGTGCAGTCTCCCTGCTTGGCCACCGGCGAGTTTTTTAATCTCACGACTGGTTTGATCCAGTTGTGGAATAATACTATCAGCCAGTTGCAGGATATGCTCTCCGGCGCGGGTGAAGCGAATAGGCTTGGTTTTACGCACAAATAAGCTTACCCCTAATTTATCTTCCACATCTTTAAGTTGGTGGGATAAAGCAGATTGAGTAAGGTGTAAGCGCTTAGCGGCTTCTACCAATGAGCCACCGTTGCGCAGTGCGCGGACGGTTTTAAGGTGTTTGATTTCGAGCATGACTCATATCTTGTTGAAAATTATTAATGCTATCTTATATTTGACATGAAATAATTTCAATAATGTATTGTCTCTCTCCATTCGCATCCTTAAGTATGAGTCGCTGGCTTCAACTTGTGATGCTATTCAGTACTTCAATGAATACTTGGCGCTAGCCGCTTTGGCACGTAAAATCCCCCCGCATAATAAGATAAAATACCGTTAAACAAGGAAATACCATGTCTCGCTATCTTCTAGCTATTGATCAGGGAACAACGAGCAGTCGCGCCATTGTCTTCGATCTGGATGGCCATATTATTGCTACCAGTCAGCAAGAGTTTGAGCAAATATTCCCACAAGATGGTTGGGTCGAGCACGACCCTGAAGCCATTTGGCGAACGACGGAAGAAACGTGTCGTGAGGCGATTAAGAAAGCGTCACTAGCAGTACAGGATATTTTATCGATCGGTATTACTAACCAGCGAGAAACAACGGTTATCTGGGATAAAAACACGGGTAAGGCAATCTATAATGCCATTGTTTGGCAAGATCGACGCACCTCTGATCGCTGTCAGCAGTTGCGACAAATAGAGGGAGTCGCTGAAAAGGTCACTGCGAAAACTGGACTGTTATTGGACCCTTATTTTTCTGCCAGTAAAATTGAATGGATCCTAGATAATGTGGCCGATGCTCGAAGTAAAGCGGAAGCCGGCGAGCTGCTATTTGGGACCATAGATACCTTCTTATTATGGCGCCTAACAGGCGGTAAGCAGCATGCTACGGATGCAACCAATGCTAGCCGAACCTTGTTATTTAATATCCATACCAATGAGTGGGATAGCGAGCTGATTGAATTGTTTAATATTCCTGCTAACTTGCTGCCTGAAGTGCGCGATTGTGCTGCTGATTATGGTCATACTAAAGCCGATTTATTCGGCGCTGAGATTGCTATTGGTGGTATTGCTGGAGATCAGCAAGCAGCGTTAATAGGTCAGGCGTGCTTTACCCCAGGGATGGCAAAAAGTACGTATGGTACTGGCTGCTTTATGATAATGAATACTGGTGATCAAGCCTTACAGTCTAAGAATCGTTTATTGACGACCATAGGTTATCGCCTCAACGGCAAAACGTGTTATGCCTTAGAGGGAAGTATCTTTATGGCTGGGGCGACCATTCAATGGATACGCGATGGTTTGCAATTGATTTCGAATGCCAAAGAAAGCCAATCCCTCGCGGAGGAAACGGGGGCTGATAACTCTGTGTACATGGTGCCTGCGTTTACTGGCTTAGGAGCTCCTTATTGGGACCCAGAAGCTCGAGGCGCTATTTTTGGCTTGTCACGAGATACTGGCATTAAAGAAATTGTGACCGCTGGCTTACAGTCGGTGTGTTATCAAACCCGTGATTTATTACAAGCTATGGCCCATGATGGTGTTAAACCCACCACGTTAAGAGTTGATGGGGGGATGGTGGTCAATGACTGGTTAGTGCAATTCTTAGCGGATACTTTAGGTATTGAAATTGAACGCCCACAAGTGACTGAAACAACCGCTTTAGGGGTAGCCTATTTGGCCGGTTTGCAAGCGGGTGCCTTCGAAAATCTAGCCGAGGTGGCGAATTTATGGCATAACGAAGCTAAGTTTGTCCCTCAAATGTCTCAGCAGGATCGAGATCGTTTATATTATGGATGGTTAGAAGCTGTGGGTAAGGTGCTGGGTAAAAATAATGCTTAATTAAGTCATTGACTCAAGGATGAGTTAGCAGGTTTGCGCCATGTTATTTGTTAATAATACGTAAATTGACATGGCAGGCTTCTACCAGATCTTTATAATCACGCACCGAACTTTTTTGCCGCAACTTAACTTAGTGTGACTATTATCATGGATGTGCTTTTGGATAATCGAAGTGATACTGTTCGCAGAACGCTGCTAGCCAGTTGCGGTGCACTGCTGTATACCTTTGTATTTCTAATCTGTTATGGCCTAGGTTATGTTTTAATCTCCCAGGCCAATATGGTTCTCTTAATCACCACATTTTGGCTTGGTCATCTGGCTATTATAACCTTCGTGATCTATCGTCAAAAAAAGAATCTTCATGTCGCTAGCATGACCCTACCTCACATGGTTTGGGCTATCATCTTTGTTAGTATCACTTTATATTATACGGTTGAAATTCGCTCTGCATTAATGATGTCTTACCTCACCATTCTTCCTTTTGGAGCGTTTCGTTTAAATTGGCGTGGTATTTTTGGCATAACTCTCTTTACCTTAGCGAGCTATGCAACGGCTTTATTCTTTTTACAGCAGAGTCGACCAGGTCATTGGTCAGCAGACTTAGAGTTAATTATTGGGTCAACCTTTTTATTATCTTTGCTAGGTTATAGTGTCTTGGGGCGCGAATTCAGCATGTTGCGTGAGCGCTTAACCAAGAGTAATCAGCAGCTTCAATTAGCCTTGCATAAAATTGAAGAATTAGTCATACAAGATGAACTTACGGGCCTATACAACCGTCGTCACCTTTTCGATATGTTAGATAAACAAAGAGCCATCGCTAATCGAGAAGGGACGCCTTTTGTATTGGCTTTTATCGATCTGGATCATTTTAAAAAAATAAATGATCAATACGGCCATGCTGTCGGGGATAAGGTCTTGCGCCAATTTTCTGATTTATTGCAAGAGTCTGTCAGAGAGATAGATCTCGTGGCCCGTTATGGTGGTGAAGAGTTTGTTTTATTACTCAACGGTGTGGGTATTGATACGGCTGAGCAGGTATTGGAACGAATTCGTACTTCGGTTGAGAGGATGAGAGTCTCAAGTGAAATGATTGCGCTGACGATTTCTGTGGGTATTACAGAGTATATTGCCTTGGAGGCGGGTGAAGTTACTTTGGAACGCGCCGATAAACTACTCTATGCCGCTAAGCAAAGTGGGCGTAATAAAGTCGTCCGAGATAATGATGATGCTACTTTAGTGATGTCAGATTGACCCTAGGTGATATGCTCGTTCAGTTTTCTCGTTAATCGTGTTACTTTAGCCGCTTATTATTGACCTTATGAAGTAGACCTGATGAACCAAGTATTTATCAACAAAGAGCCCGTTGAGCTGTATAAAATCCTAAAGTTTGAAGGTATTCGTGCCAGTGGCGCTGAAGCTAAAGCGGTGATTGCTGAAGGTGGTGTTAAAGTAAACGGTGACTTTGAAACTCGTAAGCGTAAACAAATTGTTGCTGGGGATGTCATCGAATGTGATGGCGAGTCGTACCAGGTTCAGCTAGAAGGCTAACCGCGGGTTAGTCTTAGCGTATTTTATTGATCTCCTTATTATATTGATCTTCGTATTGTTGCATGAGTCGATGTTTTTTTGTTTGCTCATGTAATGCCTTATCGTTAGCACAAACAAATGGACCCGCTTTGCACATTACGCAGCAGCTTTCTTGTTGATGACTCTTTCCTTTTAATAACTCCAATAGCTCGTGATCATGATCACTTTGCGACTTAGAACTCCAGACATAGGTAGTGCCCTGAGTATCTTTAACGTGTTTATCACGATCGACATTTCTTATGCGGTAGCCCGGAAACTTTTCAATAGCAAAGGGCATTGAGCCTAAATAATGGATCTTCTCTAGATTTTGATTAAGGCTATTTTCTATATTCCACTCAGTATAAGGTTTTACGTCTTTTGAGGTGATGTAGCATAATTGAGCGCCGTCTGGATCTAAGAAATATTGTTCACAATGAATAAGGAACTGTCGTAATAAAAGTCGGTTTAACGTATTAATACTGATATCTCCCAAGTCCTGAAAGTCATTGGGATTGGCCAGTGCAGGCACGAGGGGGAATTGAAAAATCACGAGATCAAACTTTTTATTTTTCATTTCTTGCCAAGCTTTAGGCCAGCTTGTAGGTAGAGTAACATCAAAGCCGAAGAGGACTTCTTGATTTGGATGAGAGCGTAATCGCTCAATAGCATGGTGCTGGTATTTATTTTCTAGTATGTGCTGCTGATCGAAGACGGTCGCTGTTAACTGACTAGGCTTAAATTCTTGCCAAAGGGAGGCGGAAAACGATAAGTCACCATCACCGATAGTGAGTATTCGCCAGTGAGATTTTAGAAACATGTTTGCTTGATTCTTAGTGGGACAGTCTGACGGGAAAGGACTCCCACTATCAGCATGCTGATAGTGGGAGTAGAGTCATTTAATACTCAGTTAAAGGATCTGATCCAATACGCTTTCAAGTTTAGCAACGGTACGGTCGACATTGTGTAGCTTGTCTAAACCGAACAAACCTAGGCGGAAGGTTTTGTAATCGGCTCCTTCATCGCACTGTAGTGGAACGCCTGCAGCGGCTTGCATACCTTGAGCAGCAAACTTCTTACCGTTTTGCATGTCCCCATCGGTGGTGTAGTTTACTACTACGCCAGGGGCCTTAAAGCCTTCTGCAGCAACACTCTTAATGCCTTTGCTTTCTAATAAAGCGCGTACTTTTTGACCAAGCTCGATTTGTTCTGCACGCACTTTTTCAAAACCGTATTCTTTGGTTTCTAGCATAGTATCGCGGAACTTAGTGAGGGCATCGGTTGGCATAGTCGCGTGATAAGCATGACCACCATTTTCATAGGCTTGCATAATGGTATGCCACTGCTTTAGGTTGCAAGCAAAGCTAGAGCTGGTGGTTTTATCCATTTCCGCGAGGGCATCATTATTTAGCATAACAAGGGCGGCGCAAGGGGAAGCACTCCAGCCTTTTTGTGGTGCGCTGATTAGAATATCGATACCGATATCCTTCATATCAACCCAGAGTGTGCCGGAAGCTACGCAGTCTAATACAAATAAACCACCTACCGAATGAACGGCTTCTGCGACGGCTTTTAAATAATCGTCAGGCAGTATCATGCCAGAGGCTGTTTCTACGTGGGGAGCGAAAACCATTTGTGGTTTTTCACTTTTAATTGTCGCCACAACTTCTTCAATCGGTGCCGGTGCGAATGGGGCTTGTGGGCCGTCTTCAATGGTACGAGCTTTGAGTACAATGCTGTCTGATGGAATATTGCCCATCTCAAAAATTTGCGTCCAGCGGTAGCTGAACCAACCATTACGAATGACCAAACATTTTTTGTCTTGGGCAAATTGACGCGCAACGGCTTCCATTCCATAAGTACCACCGCCAGGCACAATGACAGTTGCATCGGCGTTATAGACGTCTTTTAGTGTACTAGAAATGTCATTCATTACACCCTGGAAGGCTTGAGACATATGGTTAAGAGAGCGGTCGGTAAAAACGACTGAATATTCTAATAACCCTTGTGGATCGACATCGGGTAATAAACCGGCCATGTAATTCTCCTATTATTGGTTTTAATGAGTGATTAAATAACTGAAAAATAGCTAACCTCCTATTAGAAAAGAGATAACCTCGAGAGTAAAGTCACTTTTAGTTTTGAAGGCTAAAAGCGCGTAAAAAATGCTAATACAAGGGCTTATTAAAACGGGCAGGGGCAGTAGGCATCGATCTCAATCCCCGTTATTGGGTGAGTAAACTGCAAGCTCGTTGCGTGCAGCATTAAGCGCTCGGCCATGTGCTGACTTTCACCGCTTGGGCTGGGGTATAAGTCACAGCCTAGAATGGCGTGGCCAAGTTGTTGGCTATGTATTCTAAGCTGATGGGTGCGCCCTGTGAGTGGTTGGTAAATAACTCGGCTAATAGGGTGCTCTTGTCCGTTATGCTGAAAGTCTTCATGGCTTAAGCATTGATAGGCGGTGAGTGCAGGCTTGCCGGTCGTATTGCATATTTTTTGATACGGAAATTCGCCTTTCGCAATCGCGAGTTCAATCTGGCCTTGAGTTGTGGAAAGTTGCCCTGCTAATAATGCCGTATAGGTTTTTTTTACCTTGCGCTCACTGAATTGTCGATTAAGTTGGGCGCTGACCGCTTTATTTAGGGCGATAATCATTATGCCCGACGTGCCTAAATCTAAGCGGTGGATCATCAGTGCTGAAGGGAAATCTTGTATTAAACGATAATGCACAGAATCTAAGTTGGCAGGGTGTTTTCCCGAAAGACTCAGCAGTTTTGTCGGTTTGTTGATGAGCAAGATATGCTCATCTTGATAGAGAATTTCAATATCGTCATGGCACTTAGGGGCAATAAAATCATCCGCAGAGTTCGCTTTCATGAATGCTGCTATTTGTTTTTTTCTTTGCCTAAGGTCTTACCATTAATATCAGCATAGGTAAGATCGATCTGATAGGTTTGCCCGTCTTTTTGCTTTTGCTTTAAACGTACCAGCATATAATCATAATCGGTAGCAAACCAAATATAGGTTTTTTTCTTGCTCTTCTTTTTTTCGACTTGTTCTATTTTAACGGTGCGTAAAGTGCCCACCTTAGTTTTTAACGATTCAAAGCCCACCATTTGGAATTTGAAATCCTTCACTTTATTACGATCGAATACTGGGTAAGTGAATTGGGTCTTACCTTGCTTTAAGTCGATACTGGCTTGGATGTTATAGCTTAGATTGTCTTGCACTAGATCGTGCCAATGGCCTTCAAAAACTTTTTGATTTTCGCCATTGATTATCTGTTTTTGTTGCCAGTTAAAGCGTTGGTCGCGATCAGGTTCTTTAAATAAACCGGTACGCAGGTAACGATACTGTAGAGGTTGGATGGTATTTTGTGCAAAGCGAAAAATGCTGATTTCTTCGAGTCCGGCAATGGCTGAGTCGGCTTCAAATTTTAATAGGGCAGTGCCATCTTCTAGGTAACTTAAAGAACGCTTAGCGTCGACATTAATAGGGAACCAGCCGCCACTCCAGGTAGCATTGTACTCTGCGGTAAACTCTGGGTAAGGGTATTGGGTATCTGCTAAGACCGCGCTTGAAATACTGTAGAAAAGAAAGGACGTTAGCAGGAAAAATCGAGAAAAGGCCATTATGATGTCATTTTGCTATCCATGAAGGGTTCAGTATATCGACCATAGGAGAAATGACAACAGAATACCTGCTTGCGGTGTAGAGCTTATTAATTGCGAGCCAAGGCTAGCTCGCAATTAATAAGGAAGAATAGTCTAAGGCTGAAGCTGAATACCACTTGCGGGTAAGGTTTGGCCATCGAGTAAAGCGTCATTGCCTTTCATGCTTAAGCGGCCTTCACAAAACCATTTAACCGCAATCGGGTAAATAATATGTTCTTGCTCATGCACACGTTGCTGCAGTAGGGTCGCATTATCGATATCTAGAATGGGCACTATGGCTTGAATAGCATTCGGGCCACCATCCAATTCTTCGGTAACAAAGTGTACGGTTACCCCATGGATATCATCACCGGCATCTAAGGCGCGCTGATGGGTATTTAAACCTTGGTATTTTGGCAATAACGAAGGATGAATATTTAATAAACGTCCTTCGTAATAGCGAGTGAAATCGGCGGTCAAAATACGCATGAAACCGGCTAATACTACAAGATCGGGTTTGAGGTCTTCGATCATGCGAATGAGTGCATGGTCAAATTCTTCACGACTAGCATACAGGGTATGGTCGATGAGATCGGTATGTAAGCCCATTGCTTGTGCTTTTTCTAAGCCAGCAGCCGTTGGACGGTTACTGATGATGCCCACGATTTCTGCATCAATCTCTTCGGCTTTTACCGCCTCGGCAATGGCCGCCATATTGCTGCCAGTGCCTGAGATGAGAATAACAATACGTGGTTTTTCTGCTTCACTCGCTTGCATGACTTAAGCGCCTAGATCATCTAAACCAACAAGAGAGACTTGCTCTTCACCAGCGCCAGCTTCTTCGATGTGGCCAATGATCCAAGCTTGTTCGCCTTCGGCGTTTAATAGAGTAATTGCGGCATCTGCTTTATCGGCAGGAACGCAGGCAATCATGCCGACACCACAGTTAAAAGTACGATACATTTCGAACGCATCAACGTTGCCGTTTTCTTGCAACCACTTAAATACAGGAGGTAGATCCCAGCTTTTAGTATTGATTACCGCTTTAGCGGTTTCCGGCAATACTCGTGGAATGTTCTCTTGGAAGCCGCCGCCAGTAATGTGGCAAAGGGCGTGCACGTCACTTGCGTTAATCAATTTAAGAACAGATTTAACGTAAATGTTGGTCGGTGCAATTAAGGCGTCTTTCAAAGATTGGCCGTCTAGATCTTGCTCTAGATCAGCGTTTGATACTTCAAGGATCTTGCGAATCAAAGAATAACCGTTTGAGTGTGGGCCAGAAGAAGCAAGTGCGATCAAGGTATCGCCAGTAGCGACTTTAGAACCATCAATGATCTCTTCTTTCTCTGCAATACCGACACAGAAACCGGCTAGATCGTAATCTTCACCTTCGTACATGCCTGGCATTTCAGCGGTTTCGCCGCCTACCAAAGAGATACCGGAAAGTTCACAACCGTCACCGATACCACTAACAACGTCGGCTGCAATATCAACGTTGAGCTTGCCTGTGGCGTAATAATCTAAGAAAAATAGTGGCTCTGCACCACCAACGATTAAGTCGTTAACACACATGGCGACTAGATCGATACCGATAGTATCGTGCTTGCCAATGTCCATGGCTAAGCGTAATTTTGTGCCCACGCCGTCAGTACCAGAAACCAATACTGGTTGCTTGTAACCTTGAGGTAGTTCGAATAAAGAGGCGAATCCACCTAGGCCTGTCATCACTTCAGGACGGCGAGTACGTTTTGCTACCCCTTTGATTCGTTCCACTAGGGCATTACCGGCTTCAATATCTACACCGGCATCTTTGTAACTTAGGGATTGTTGATCACTCATCAGATTACGTCTCGTCGTTCACTTTGTGGCATATAGCAGTTTTTAGTTCGGCTAAAAACTTTACTAAATGTGGGAATTTTAGGCGGCATATTCTACCCGCCTATAGACTTTTTTGCACTCTAATTGTGATCTTATTCTTTGCTTACTTGTGGTTTGACTGGCTCATCCTTCTTCACAGTGGCACAATAGCGCCTTGCTATTAATGAAGAAGCAGGGATTTTTTGTGCGTTTTCTCGTCTTGTGTCTGTGTTTGTTAAGTTTTAATGCGTTGGCTGTCAACGTGCCGGATCTTTATCGCGTGAGTGTGGCGGTTGATGATCAGGGAACAGAAAATCGAAAACTGGGGGTGCAGTGGGCATTTCAACAGCTGTTGATTAAGATTTCTGGCTCTCAGCAGGTATTACTCAACCCAACCCTAGTGGCGGCTACTGAGAATGCTGAGCGCTATATGCAAGGCTTTAGTTATCAACAAGATAACCTTGATGATCAGATCTATTTACAGGCTTGGTTTAGCAAAGCATTAGTTATTCCGCTTATGCGGCGTGCAAATGCACCTATTTGGGGAGAGAATCGACCATTAATATTGAATTGGCTGGCACTTGAACCGGTAGCAGCCGACAATAATATGAGCCGCGGTGAGCGATTATTGGTTTCTGAGCAGGTACCTAAGTGGCAAGCGCATCTTGAGCGCGCTTTCTCTGATCGTGGCTTGCCTATCCTGTGGCCAATCGCCGACCTTGAAGATCAGAGAAATTTACCCCTGAATCGCTTGTGGTGGTTGTCTCCAGAAACCATAGGTCAGGCTTCTCAGCGCTATCAGGCGGATGCTATTTTAGCCGGTAAACTTCATCAAATAGCACAAGGTCGCTGGCAATATAAAGGGTTATTATTTCATGCTCAGCAGCAAAAAAGCGTGATCACAGAAGCTGAAAGCCCAATAACGGCTTTAACTTTGGCTTCCGCGGAAGCTGGCAACTACTTTGCCAATCTGTTTGCGATAAAATCGGACCCGATGAATGGTCGCTTAGGCATACGAGTATTGGTAAAAAAGGTGAAAAATTTCACCGATTATTCTCAAGTATTAGCCTACTTGAAAAGTATTACGGGTGTACGTTTAGTTGAAGTAGCTGAGGTAGATAAGGATAATCTGCAGTTATACTTAAGCTTAGAGGGAGACTGGGCCAAGGTGCAACGAATTATTCAATTGGATAATAAGTTATCAATTTTACAAGAAAAAGAATTTGAATGGACGCATTAAGCGTCGACTTAGGAGTATCCTAAATGGCTATTGAAGCCCAAGCGGAACAGTTAACGTTATCGGTCTCAGTGAGAGATGATGCGCGCTTTGCTAACTATTTTGCAGGCCCAAATGCGCAAGTGGTTTATTCGGTCCAAGACCAGTGGCGTGAAGGTGGTGAACCCTTTATCTATTTATGGGGTGCGCAAGGTGTTGGTTGCAGTCATTTACTGCAAGCGGCTTGTCACTATGCTGAAGGCTTAGGTCATAAAGCGGTATATTTACCTCTCGATGAACTGGTCGCTTATGATCCTGCAGTATTTGAAGATTTAGAGGTTTTACAGCTAGTCGCTTTGGATAATATTGAGGCGATCGCAGGGAAGCCCGAATGGGAAGAAGCGTTATTCCACCTTTTTAACCGCTTACGAGATGCAGGCTCTCGTATGTTGGTGGCTGCGAAAGAGGCGCCGCGTAATAGTGGTCTTTTATTACCGGATTTAACCTCGCGCTTAAGCTGGGGTATTACCTATCAGCTAGAGCCTATGGAAGATGAAGATAAAGTTAAGGCCTTGCTGCTGCGTACTCGTGTTCGGGGTTTGAATATGAGTGAAGAAGTTGCACGTTATATTTTATCTCGTGGACCACGCGATATGGCGGGGTTATTTGATTTGTTAGCCGAGCTGGATCAAGCGTCGTTATCAGCGCAGCGTAAACTGACTAAGCCGTTTGTGAAAGAATTGATGGCTTGGTAGTGGGTTATAAATTCTTGAGTGTATAGCTGTTTTTTGTAATCTGGCTCACGTTCTGGGTAATGCATTAGAAGATCCATTACGTGAGAAGGCTCGCGCGTCAATGTGCTTGGAAGCAGCAATCAAATCGTCCCAGCCTTCAGATATTCACTGCGCTCCGGTCACGGGAGCTTAATCTGCGTTGCTTACAGCGTTTACTCTCGCCCACATCTCCAACATCAAACGCACATTATCTTCACAGCGGTAGGGGCTCAGTTCTAGGTCAGTGCGAATGTCTTCCATTATTTGGTAGCGCTCTTCTGTTTCGCTAGGGTGCCATTCGTGAATGCCAATAAGGTCGGCCGAGGGCTCTTTATCATAAGCGTCGTACATACGCTCTAATAGCTCCATGGTACGTTCAGCATCTTGTACTAGGTAATAAGAATTCTCACAATCGAACTCAAATTCTTTGACCGCTTCCCAGACCGGCTCGCCGGACTGAATCAGTACTTCTTCCGTTATACCATGAAGGTCTTCTAAGCCTGCATCCCATTCATGCCAATTTTCTTCCGGTTGAATCAGTGTGCTTTTGATGGTGCCATCGACTAATGACCAAGCAATGGTAATAGGGTGCCCATCGGCTTCATAAGAGCTGGCATCTATAACCAAAAATTGAGGGTATTGCATAATATTCACCTAACAGTCAGTCGCATTCACTCAGTAGCCTTCAATCATTTGCATGGGGTGCCAAAATCAGTCATCAAATACCGCTAGAGGTTTTATTCGATACAAGATTGGGCTACAAATAATTCATCGGCGGCTAAGATAATCTGCTTGGCTCGGGTTAGCAACTGCTAGTTGGTAACGCTGATACGAGTATTTGTTAGGGATTAGCGCGGCCCAAGTTTTTTAAGTGTCGCACATGGCCGAGAATCGCTTGCCAGACAGAAGGGTATTCGCGGTGTGAAATACCTTTTTCAGCACAGACTTGCTGTACTAGCTTATGAATATCGGGATAGTGAGTATGACTGATGCGTGGGAATAAATGATGCTCTACTTGAAAATTCAGACCGCCTAAACACCAGGTTGTAATTTTACTGCGGGGAGCAAAGTCGGCGGTGGTCGCCAGTTGATGGGCAGCCCACTCATAAGGCAAGTTGCCATGTTCGTCAGGTTGTGGGAACTCGGTTTTATCAACAACGTGTGCTAGCTGAAAAACCACAGCAAATAAAATACCCATGACAGCATGCAGGCATAAAAAACCGATAATGACGCTTTCCCAGCCTAAAAAGTAGCTAGGAATAAATAGGTACAAGGTGAGATAAAAGATCTTACTCAGCCAAAAAATTAGAGAATCTTTAGCTTGGTAGTTGCGGGAGAAATCTTGATCGGCAATCTTTTGCTTAAAATAGGCTAAAAAGTCTAATACAAAGAACCAAAATAAGCTGGTTAACGGATACAAGAACCAGATGTAAATATGTTGCCAGCGATGAAACCAATGGTGTGGTTTATCAGGGCTCATGCGTAACAAACCAAAGGCTTCGATATCTTCGTCTGCGGCAGCAACATTAGTATACGGATGATGATTTAAATTGTGCTTTTGTTTCCAATAAAAGGCATTACTACCAATCATATTGAAAGTATGAGCTGCGAGATTGTTCAAGTGCTTGTTATTAGTAAAGCTGCCGTGTGCACCATCGTGCATAATATTAAAACCAATCAAGGCGGTGGTAAAACCATGAAATGCCCAAGCTAACCAAACGTACGGCTCAGATAATATAAAAAAGCAGGTATAAGACACTATATGCATCAGCAATATGGTAAAGGCTTTACGATATAAAGCGTTATTGCCGGTTTTGGCAATATTATGCTGTTTAAAATAGCCGTTAACGGCTTCTGCTAGCGCTGTTTGTAAGGGGCGCTGGGCATTATTGTGGCTTAGACTGGTCATATTATTCGGCGCTATTTTATTATGGTTTTATGATTAGCAATGATGATTATCCTATTGTTTATCATATAAAAGCAAACTCGGTACTTGGCTATTCGTTAATTTTGTAAATCTTTACGAAAAGCTCTTGGGCTTTGTCCTAGCCAACGGCGGAAAGCTCGGCCGAAGTTTGAAGGGTCGTTATACCCTAGCTGAGTTGCTATTTGTTCTATGCTGATCTTGCTATGACTTAATAATTCGATGGCCTTTTCACGACGAGCCTCATCCAGAATATGCTGATAGGTAGTATTTAGCTGAGCAAGCTGTCGATTAATGGTTCTAGGGCTACTATTCATCGAACTGGCTATGATAGGCAAGGTAGGAAACGCGGCCATTTTTACTAATTGATGACGGATTAGGGTGACTAGGTCTTGGCCTTGATCGAGCTGCGCCAGCAGTTTCTCACATTCACTTTCTGCTAGGCCGCGAGAGGTTGCATTGGCCGTGGAAACTGGGCTATCCAATAAAAACTCAGGTAAGCAAATCTGGTTATAAGGCTGATCAAATAATACCGGGACACCTAACAACCGTTCGTATTCTAAAGGGTTAGCTTTCGCTGAATACGCCAGCTTGATAACCGCAGGTAATGCTTCTTGGCTATTGAGTAGAAAGCGAGCCACACCAATAAAGCTTGAAATGATATTTTCAACCACAAAAGGAAAGGTATTTGGCATAGCCGCTAAGCGGTTAATTTGTATGACGGCGCTATCATCTTCTTTATGAAAGCGTAAATCCGCCAGTAAGGTACGCGTTCGAGCGTAGCGAATGGCTAAGGAAAGCGCCTGGCCTAGGTTATCGGCGGCCATTGCCGCAAAACCTACGAAACCATGGCTTGATATATTCAATCTTTGGCCATGCTTAATACCGATCAAAGGATCTTGGCTTAGAGATAAGGCGTTATCAACGATTTGCTGATACTGCATAGGAGAAATACGCTGATTTTGGCTCAAAGCGTATTCACTGACCTGACTATTCGCTAAGACTTGTTCGGTACTAAAACCCTGTTGTTTGATTAATGTTACTAATTGAGTCAAATAATCAGTGGTTAAAAAGGCGCGTTGGTGCGAAGATATCGGCTGCATGCTAAAATTCTGTGGCGTAATATGACTGAAATCCTGTCATGAATAGGTCTTCAATTCAAGATAAAATTAAGTCATAGTATCTAGGTGTATATTAATAATAATTTAATTAAAGTCATTTCATTAATGAGAAGTGACTTATTATCATAGCGAATATTGCTAGGGGGTTAATGTGGAAGCATCTTTTTGGGACGGTAAACGAGCACCGGGTATTCAGGATACCATCGATTTATCAAAGTACGATTCGGTCGTTGAAGTCATTGAGAACTCTTTTAAACGTTATGCAGATCGTCCTGCATTTACCAGTATTGGTTATACTCTGACCTATCGCCAAATTGATGAATACAGTGCAGCGTTTGCTAACTACCTTCAAAATCATACGACGTTAAAACCGGGTGATTCTATCGCCATTCAGATGCCTAACATTTTGCAATATCCAATTGCTATGTATGGCGCGTTACGTGCGGGTTTGCGCGTAGTGAATACTAACCCACTGTATACCGAACGTGAAATGTTGCACCAGTTTAACGACTCGGGTGCAAAAGCGTTATTGTGTATGGATGTTTTTGCTAAGTCTGTACAAAACGTTAAAGATCAAACTGGTATTAAGCATATTATTGTTACTAGTTTGGCGGATATGTTGCCTGGTTTTAAGCGTGTATTAATCAACGCTGCTGCAAAACACATTAAAAAGATGGTTCCTGCTTATAGTCTTCCTGAAGCGGTTCGCTTCCGTGAGTGCTTGAAGTTAGGAAAAGGGAAGGGTTTCCAAGCAAACCATATGAAGAACCCTCACGATACCATTATCCTGCAATATACCGGTGGTACTACCGGTGTGGCTAAAGGTGCAGAGCTAACCAACCGTAACCTTGTGGCTAACATGCTACAAGCGGCTTCTGCTTTGGGTCAGACAACGGCTGATGGCCAGCCAATGAAGGGTGAGAAGCAAGCGATTATCGTTGCGCCATTACCGCTTTATCACATCTATTCTTTCACAGTGCACTTAATGGCCTTGTTTGAATTGGGTGATCACAGCATCTTAATTGCTAACCCGCGCGATACTGAAACCTTCATTCGTTTCATGAAGCCTTGGAAGTTAACCGGTGTCGTGGGTCTAAATACCTTGTTTGTATCCTTAATGGCTAGCCCACGCTTTAAAGAGATTGATTTTAGTGAAATGAAATTAACCCTTTCTGGTGGTACTGCGCTAGTGGATGATACGGCTAAGCGCTGGAAAGAAATTACTGGCACGGGTGTTTCTGAAGCCTACGGTTTAACCGAATGTTCTCCAGCGGTAACCATGAACCCAGCCGATGGTCTTGAGCGTATGGGGACAGTGGGTCAGCCTATGCCAGGTACTGCACTTAAGTGTATTGATGACGACGGTGAAGAAGTGGCTGTTGGCGAACGTGGTGAGCTTTGTGTTCGTGGTCCTCAGGTGATGAAAGGTTATTGGAATCGCCCTGAAGCAACCCGTGATTCTTTTACTCCTGATGGCGAATGGTTACGAACCGGTGATGTTGCGGTTATCGATGCAGATGGTTTTGTTAAGATTGTCGACCGCATCAAAGATTTGATCTTGGTATCGGGCTTTAACGTTTATCCAAACGAAATTGAAGATGTTGTAGCGGGGCACCCTGGTGTCGAAAACTGCGCTGTCATTGGCGTGCCAGATGAGAAAACAGGTGAAGCGGTTAAGCTTTACATCGTTGCTGCTGATTCAAATCTAACAGCGGAAGAAATTAAGACCTATTGCAAAGATAAGTTAACCGCTTATAAATTGCCTCGTCAGATTGAATTCCGTGATGAATTACCTATGACGCCAGTCGGTAAAATCCTACGTCGTGAATTGAAAGACGAAGAAGAAGCTAAGCGTGCTGCAACAGCGGCGTAAGTTTTAGTTTTAAAAAGAACCCAGCTCAGTGATGAGTTGGGTTTTTTTATGCCTGCTAAAAAATTCACCCATGACTAGTCAGTATTGAGTTTAGGCGTCATTATGTTTCGCTATACTCATGGTTCACCCTGAACAGATTAATATGAGCAGAATTCAAACATGTCAATCGAGATACAAGACATCATCACCTTTGTTAGTGCGTACGAGCCTTTTGACAGTTTGCCGGAAAAGGAGATTGCTGCACTGTGTGGGACCATAGAAGTTAGCTATTACCAAGCAGAAAGCCAAATACTCCATCATGGTGCATCGATCGACGCCTTGTATATGGTCCGTTCAGGCTCGGTTGAAGTATTTCGCCGCACCGGTGAACTCTATAATCGCCTTGAGTCAGGGGATGTGTTTGGCCAAATGGGCATTCTTTTAAATGGCCACGTTCGATACCCTGTTCGCGCCTTGGAAGATACTCTGATCTATCGGATACCGAGCGAAAAATTCCTTGAAATGTGTGACCTAGTGGGTGAGTTTGGTGACTACTTTGAAGTGAATGAGCACTCAACGTTACAGCAAGTCGTGCTTAATCAAGCTGACGAAAATGATATGACCACTGTGCGTGTGCGGGATATTATTCAGCGTGAACCTGTTTGTTTGGACGCGGATGCCACGGTACGTGAGTGCGCGCAAAAAATGACGGAACAGCACGTATCATCCATAGTGATTTTTGATCATGGAGGGTTCGAAGCGGATGCCAATGACGGTATATCTTTACCTCCCGGCATTGTCACCGACCGTGATTTACGTACTCGCGTTCTCGCCGTCGGGTTACCTTTGGAAACCCCGCTGCGGGATGTTATGTCTACAGACCTAATTACCATAGCCCATGATGCGTACGTTTATGAAGCCATGTTATTGATGCTGCGACATAACGTGCATCATTTACCGTTAGTGCGTCAGCAAAAGGTGACCGGCGTTGTTTCGCTAAAAGATATCGTCCAGCACGAATCTCAAAACAGCCTATTGCTCGTGCGCGGCATTATGATGCAAGAGTCAGTCGAAGGGTTGGTTGAACTGTCACCTCAAATTGCCTCTGTTATGGTGCGAATGCAAAAAGAAGGGGCCAATTCTCATATGATTGGTACGGCCATCTCTGTGATTGGGCGCGCATTTAAGCAACGCTTATTGCAGTTGGCAGAAGAAAAGCTGGGGCCTGCGCCTCTGCCTTATTGTTTTCTGGCCCTAGGCTCTATGGCCAGGGAAGAGCAATTAATCGTTACCGATCAGGATAATGCGCTGATTTTATCACCCGATTATATCGAGGCTGAACACGGCGAATATTTCAAACAATTAGCGCAGTTTGTGTGTGACGGCTTGCATGCCTGTGGTTATACCTATTGCACAGGAGGCATTATGGCCTCTAACCCAAAATGGCGTATGACCTTGCAAGACTGGAAGCGACAATTCAGTACTTGGATAGAAAAACCCGATCCGCAGGCGTTATTAAATGCATCGATATTTTTTGACCTAGAGGGCATTGAAGGCAAAATAAGTTGGGCTGAACAACTAACGCGTTTTATTGCTGGAAAAGCTAAAAATAATGCTGGCTTTCTAGCTGCCTTGTCGCGTAATGCGTTAAACCGAACCCCACCCTTAGGTTTTTTTAAAGATTTTGTTTTAGAGAAAGATGGCCGCCAGCGCTATAGCTTAAATTTGAAACGCCGAGGCACAGCCCCTATGGTCGATGTGATTCGTGTACATGCCTTGGCGGTTGGATCGTTATCGCAAAATTCTTTTGATCGCTTAGAAGATTTAGCCTCATCCTCTTTATTACCAGCAGGTAAAAAAGATGAGCTATCCGATGCGTTAGAATATTTATCTATGATTCGGATCAGGCAACAAGTCGCGGCCATTGAAGCAGGAGAAGAGGTTGATAATACGGTTGAACCAGAAACCTTATCGAGTAAAGAGAGGCGGGGTTTGAAAGAAGCATTTCAAGTATTGAGCAGTGCGCAAAAATTTCTTAAGTTCCGTTATAGCGCGAATCAGAAGAGTCTACAATAATGCCTTTATACCCTTATAAAGTCATACCCGATGATTGGGATCAGTTTTACTCCAATCAAATACAGCAAGATTTAGCGGATTGTCTGCATAAGTTTTATCAGCAACCCCTGCTTGATGATCAGCAGTCGATGCAAGAGACAGACTTTGTTGCCCTAGATATGGAAACTACGGGCCTAAACGCTCAGGTCGATGACATTATTAGTATTGGTTTGGTGCCTTTTGATGCTAAGCGCATTTATTTAGCAAAAGCCCAGCACTGGGTAGTGAGCAGTCAATACTTAACCTCGGAATCGGTCGTTGTGCACGGGATAACGCACTCGGAAGTGGCCGAAGCGCCGTCGTTATCCTCAGTATTACCTGAGTTGATGACCCATCTGCAAGGCAAGCAAGTGGTGGTGCATTATCGCTATATGGAACGTGAGTTTTTACGCACCGCAGTGGCGGAATTGATGCAGCAAAACTTTTTGTTTCCGGTGATTGATACCCTAGAGTTGGAAGCCAAACAACTGCGTCATAAACAATCTTTGATTTCACGCTTATTAAAAAAGCAGCTGCCTTCTTTGCGCTTATTGTATGCCCGCGAACGTTATAATTTACCCGCGTATGAGAATCACAATGCCCTAGTTGATGCGTTAGCCACAGCGGAATTATTGCAGGCTCAAATGGCAAAAAATAGTTTAGGAAAAATGCCTGTGAGAAAACTCTGGTATTAAAACTGTGGTATTAAAACTGTGAATAAGCGCCCAGAGCTGGGCGCTTATTTAAACCTTATTGTTCGCTTTAAATTTTATCTTTTCTCTCCGTGCGCATCCCCATAAGCAGTGAAATACACATCAATAATAGAACTAAAGTAAAAGGTAAGCCTGTTGAAATGGCGCCCGCCTGCAAGGCTTGAATTGCTTCTTTACCCCCAATCCATAATAGCGCAATGGCAATAGCACCCTCTATCGTTGCCCAAAAAATACGCTGAGGCACTGGCGCATCAATCTTGCCACCGGAAGTAATACTATCAATCACCAAAGAACCTGAATCCGATGAGGTGATGAAGAAAACCAGTACCAAGATAATCGCAATGCTGGATAGGATTGAGCTGAACGCCATCTCATCAAACATTTGGAACATCGCTAGTGGTACAGAGGTGAGGCCATCGGTTCCTAAAGCACCAATCCCATTCTGTATTTGTTCAATCGCAATGCCGCCATAGACAGACATCCAGATAATGGTCACTGCGGTAGGAACAATTAAGACCGCGGTGACAAACTCACGAACGGTTCGACCTTTAGAAACTCGCGCGATAAACATACCGACAAAAGGCGACCAAGAAATCCACCAGGCCCAATAAAATACCGTCCAACCTTGCAGCCAAGCTTCATCTGGACGGCCATGAGGGTTGGATAATGGAATAATATTTTGCACATAAGCCATAATCGTTTGCGGAATCGTCCCTAGGGATACGGCCAAGGCGATGGCTGCAACAAAGACCAGCAGTAAAAAAGCAATAACCATATTGACATTAGACAGTAGCTTCACACCGCCTTCCAAGCCACGCACTACCGAGATAACGGCCAGTAAGGTGACCACAATAATCACGATAATCTGTAAACCTATGCCACCGGTGGCGCCAAATACATGGCTGATGCCTGCTGCGGCTTGCTGCGCCCCAAGGCCAAGAGACGTTGCTAAGCCAAAGAGGGTTGCAAGTACCGCTAATATATCAATGATGTGCCCAGGCCAGCCCCAGGTGCGGTCGCCTAGAAGGGGATAAAATACCGAACGCATCGATAGTGGTAAACCCTTGTTATAAGCGAAAAATGCCAATGATAATGCCACGACGCCATAAATTGCCCAAGGGTGTAGTCCCCAGTGGTACATGGTGGCCCCTAAGGCCATATTCGCCGCCTCGGGTGTTCTCGCTTCAACACCTAGAGGCGTCTCGTACCAGCCGGTGAAATAAGCCGCGGGTTCCGCGACGCCCCAGAACATCAGCCCGATTCCCATACCAGCAGCAAATAACATGGCTAGCCAAGAAATGGTTGAGTGTTCGGCTTTCGCTGCGTGACCCCCTAAGCGGATTTTCCCCCAAGGTGACAAGGCAAGCACTAAGCAGAATACGACAAAGAAGTTAGCGGACCACATAAAGAAGGAATCAAAAGCTTTGATAATATCCCATTTGAGCCCATCGAGTAGCGCTTTTGCCGAGGCAGGATCGCTTACTAGGGTCGCAATTAAAAACAATAAAATTAAACCAGCACTGGTACCAAAGACAGGGTTGTGAACATCAAAGCCCCATTTCTGAATATTATCTTGTCCGACGGTATAGTCGGTATTTTCAATGCTGTACTTATCGTCAGAAGTACTCATTATTTTCTCCGCGTCATAGTGTGATTTTTTTACCTTAATAAGTCTGCAATTGAATTGCAACCGTACGTCAATAACCTAACTTTGAGTATAGTCTGGGTATTCAATTAAGCCGATTTAAAATTCTGCTTAGGGTATATTCTTATCAGAGTATTAGTGGGTAAGCGAGTGTAAAAAGATTAGAAAAAAGATAAAAAAATACCAAGAGCAAGCTCTTGGTATTTTTATTATTTGCCTTAAAAGCGGATTCTTTACTTAAAAGGCTTAGCTCGATAGAACCTAGATAAGTAGAATTTAGCTTGTTTGGACCATCAAAAATTCAAGTAATGCCTTTTGAGCATGTAAGCGATTTTCCGCTTCATCCCAAACCACGGATTCCAAATCATCCATCACTTCAGCGCTGACTTCTTCACCACGGTGAGCAGGTAAACAGTGCATAAACAAGGCATCAGGATTTGCCAAGGCCATCAGTTCTTTATTCACCTGATAATCCTTGAACTTCACTTCGCGCTCTTTTTGTTCTTCCTCTTGACCCATAGACGCCCAAACGTCGGTCACGATCAAGTCAGAATTAATCACCGCCTCGCGCGGGTTACGAATAATCTGAACACGATCAGCATTAGCGTCTAATAAGTTCTGATGGGGATCAAAACCTTCTGGGCAGGCAATGTTGAGTTTAAAATCAAACTGGCGCGCGGCGTTGATGTATGAGTGGCACATGTTATTGCCATCTCCAACCCAAGTCACGGTTTTACCCTTGATGCTACCACGGTGCTCTACATAGGTTTGCATATCGGCTAAAAGCTGACACGGGTGGTAATCATCGGTTAATGCGTTAATCACAGGCACTTTAGAATGCTTGGCAAATTTCTCTACAATGTCATGCTCGAAGGTACGAATCATAATCGCATCAACCATGCGCGACATTACGCGAGCGCTATCTTCAATCGGTTCGCCGCGACCTAATTGAGTATCACGCGAGGATAAAAAGATTGCGCTGCCACCAAACTGGGTCATGCCAGCTTCAAAAGAAATACGGGTACGGGTAGACGATTTTTCAAAAATCATACCCAGTACTTGGTTCTTTAAAGGTTCATAAATTTCACCCGCATGCTGCATCTTTTTTAATTCGATGGCGCGGTTGATAACCCAATCAAGTTCAGCAGGTTCTAAGTCTAATAATGTTAAAAAGTGTCTAGCCATAATGGCGATTCCTTACTTTAAATTTTCTACCAGCTGGCAAACTAAATCGACCACCTGATCAGCGTCTTGCTGATTTATATTCATGGGTGGCAATAAACGAATCACATTGTTCGAGGTAACGTTAATCAATAAACCTAGGTCTAATGCCTGTTTGACAAGTTGTGGGCAGTCTTGATTGATGACGATACCCATCATCAGGCCTGTGCCCCGTAATTCTGACGCTAAACCTGTATCGATTAAACGCGTCGTAAAGGCGTTACGCATTTGTTCGCTTCGAGCCATGACATTTTGATAAATATCTTCTTTTTCAATGCTATCAATGACGGCTACCGCCGCCGCACAGGCTAATGGGTTACCCCCATAAGTAGAGCCGTGATTACCAGGCTGTAATACGTGTGCCGCTTTACCTTTAGCGATACAAGCGCCAATCGGCACACCATTACCTAAACCTTTGGCCGTGGTTAATACGTCAGGGATGATGCCGTGCTGTTGGAAGTTAAAATAGGTACCAGTACGACCATTACCTGTTTGTACTTCGTCTAACATCATCAATAAATTATTATCATCACACAAGGTGCGTAAGCCTTGAATGTAATCAGTGCTTGCCGTGGCTAAACCACCTTCCCCTTGAATGGGTTCAAGCATAATAGCAACGATATTAGGATTGGCTGCCACCACAGCTTTGGCAGCGGCTAGATCCTGATAGGGTACACGGATAAAACCGGAAACCAGTGGTGCAAAGCCAACATGCGCGGCAGGATTACCTGTGGCGGTTAGCGTTGCCATGGTGCGGCCGTGAAACGCCTTGGTCATTACGATGATTTGAGGCTCTGTTATGCCTTGATCATGGCCATATTTACGTGCAATTTTAATCGCCGCTTCGTTTGCTTCAGCACCCGAGTTGGAGAAGAAAACGTTATCCATAGCAGAAATTCGAGTTAAGCGTTCAGCCAGCTCTTGCTGGCGGCCAATGCCATACAAGTTAGAGGTGTGTACAAGATTGTCCGCTTGCTCGCGGATCGCTTGGGTCACTGCTGGGTGTGCATGGCCTAAGCCACACACTGCGATACCGCTTAATGCATCCAGGTATTGTTTGCCGTCGGTATCAAAGACCCAAGAGCCTTCACCTTTAACAAACGTCACTGGAAGCCGACCATAAGTATTCATGACAGGGTTATTCATGATTGGCGGCATGTCTTACTCCGAATTCTATAGAATTAATATTTCATTGACTGCTAAAACGCAAAAAGGCGACATGGGTCGCCTTAAAATCAAGCATGGATCATACGAAAGTCTGTCGCATCTGTAAATACGTCCAGCCCTTCCTAGTTAAATAGAAGCGCTAATAGTGCTGCTAATTTTGCTATAGTGGCACTTTTAAAGCGATATCATTGGTTTTAACATCGATTCATGATTGGGTAATTATTTCACAAAACGGCGTAAATAGTTCACTTCGTACACCCTGTACTTCGCCCTGCGGGCAACTTACAGTTGTGCAAAATGAGCTCCTGGGCATTTTGTCCGTGTAGCTTTAAGTTCGGCCAGTCGTTGCAGGTTTTCACGCCGCTACGCTCCATGCCTCTTATATTTACTCGACAATCACCCCAAAATGGAACTTCCGTTTATTCTATTTAAATAGTTAATATCATTTTTGTAAATGAGTAATAAAAGGCGTAAATAATGGCAGCTTGGCAGTTTTGGATGGATCGTGGTGGTACCTTCACCGATATCGTAGCGAAAAGGCCGGATGGTCGTTTAGTCACCCATAAGCTGTTATCGGAAAATTCTAGCCATTATAGCGACGCGGCGATTGAAGGGATTCGTCAATTACTGCAGCTAAAAAGTGACCAAGCTTTACCACTGGATCTGATTGATGAAGTAAAAATGGGCACGACAGTGGCGACAAACGCTTTGCTCGAACGCAAGGGGGAGCCGACCTTATTAGTCACTAGTCATGGTCTTGGGGATGTTTTAAAAATTGGCTATCAAACTCGCCCAGATATTTTTGCCTTAGATATTCGTCTACCCGAGCAGTTGTATATAGGTATTGAAGAAGCGAGTGAGCGTTTATTAGCGGATGGCACAGTGGACAAACCACTGGATGAAGAAGGCTTAGCCGTACGTTTAATTGAGTGGCGTAAACAAGGTATAGAAGCCATCGCTATTGCCTTTGCCCACGGTTATCGCTTTCCTGAGCATGAAAAAGCGGCAGGGAAGTTAGCAAAAGCATTAGGTTTTAAACAAGTCTCGCTCAGCCATGAGGTGAGCCCATTAGTTAAGCTAGTGCCCCGAGGGGATACGACGGTAGTAGATGCCTATTTATCGCCGATTCTTCGGCGCTATGTAGAGCAGGTTGATCACCAGCTTTCAATACAAGAGGTTAGTCCTGGCGTCGCTAATAGCTCTGTCAAAAAAGTCCCACTGTATTTTATGCAATCTAATGGTGGGCTGGTGGATGCCCATAAATTTCGGGGTAAAGATGCTATTTTATCCGGCCCCGCTGGTGGTGTTGTGGGTATGGTTGAAACGGCCCGAGATGATGGTTTTGAGCGTATTATCGGTTTTGACATGGGAGGAACGTCAACGGATGTCGCGCACTTTAATGCCAGTCAGTTTGTGAGTGCAGAAGGTGCTGATCAGCCGATACGAGAATACGAGCGTGAGTTTGAAACTCAGGTTGCGGGTGTGCGTTTGCGCGCCCCTATGATGAATATTCATACCGTGGCCGCTGGTGGTGGCTCGATCGTCAAATTCGCTGATGGTCGTTTTCAAGTGGGTCCAGACAGTGCTGGGGCTTTTCCTGGCCCGGCCTGTTATCGCAATGGTGGGCCATTAACCATTACGGATTGTAATCTGCTATTAGGCAAGGTGAAAGCTGAATACTTTCCTGAATGTTTTGGGCCAGATCGAAATCAAGGCTTGGATTACCAAGGGGTTAAGCAACAGTTTGAAGTATTAGCTCAGACCATTAATCGAGAAACCGGCGCGCAGTATACAGCGCCGCAAATCGCCCAAGGGTTCTTAACCATAGCGATTGAAAATATGGCTAATGCGGTGAAAAAGATCTCTTTGCAGCGCGGTTATGATGTCGCTAACTATGTATTAAATGCTTTTGGTGGCGCGGGGGCGCAACATGCTTGCTTAGTGGCCGAGGCATTAGGCATGAAGCAAGTGTATTTACATCCTTTTGCCGGGGTTTTATCGGCGTATGGTATTGGTTTAGCGAATGAGCGTTGGTTAGGAGAAGAATCGTTATCACTGGAATTCTCGCAATTAGCCAGCACGGCCACACTAGATAGTAGGGCAGAAGATACTGAGTACAGCTTATTAAGCAAAATTAAACAGCGACAGCGGCGCTTATTGAATCAAGCGCGAAGTGATAATCAGGATAAAGTCGACTCGGTGCATGATTTCTGGCGGATACATGTTAAATATAAAGGCACAGATACAGCCTTATTAGTTGGTTTAAATGATCGCTTAGAGCTAGCAGCAGTCGCAGAAGCGTTTCATAAGCTGCATCAGCAGACATTTGGTTTCTCTGATCCTGAGCGCACCTTAGTATTGGAAGCGCTGCAACTAGAGCGCGTTTCTGGTGGCCGCAGTGCTCAGCAGGATAAAACGGAAAGCTATGATGGCGTATTATCCTCTATAGCCCATAGCGATATGACTTGTAAGGTCAATGGCGAGAGTAAAACGTTTCAAGTACCGGTTTATCGGCGTGAGCAACTTCCTAAACATACTGAGATTAAAGGCCCTGCTTTAATTGCTGAAAATAATTCCACCATAGTCATTGAGCCTAATTGGGTTGGGAAGGTGGTTGCTAGTGGTGCATTAATTTTAAATTATCAGCCGCAAACTAAGGCAAAAGACACTACCGCAGAGACTGGTTCTTTGAAGATGGATAGCCCTTTGAAGGTGGATAGCCCTGATGGGATTCAATTAGAAGTCTTCAATAATTTATTCATGTTCGTCGCCGAACAAATGGGATTCGTATTAGAAAAAACCGCGGCGAGCGTCAATATTAAAGAGCGTTTAGATTTTTCTTGTGCCTTGTTTGATAAAAACGGCGAGCTCGTTGCTAATGCGCCTCATATTCCCGTGCACCTTGGCTCGATGAGCGAAAGTATTAAGGTCGTTATTGCTAATAACCCAGCTATGCAGCCTGGGGATGCCTTTGTCTTAAATACGCCCTATAACGGTGGCACGCACTTACCGGATATTACCGTCGTTAAACCGGTATTTATCGCTGAGGCTCAGTCAGGAAAAGTCCAAGCGGATTTTTATGTTGCTGCCCGCGGTCATCACGCTGATGTTGGTGGTATTACTCCAGGTTCTATGCCGGCCCGTAGCCAGCATATAAATGAAGAGGGTATTTTGCTGGATAATTTATGTCTAGTAAAAGCCGGTATTTTTCAAGCCGATATGATCAAACGCGCTTTAACCGATCATGAATATCCCGCGCGAAATGTTGAACAAAATATCGCCGACTTGAAAGCCCAGCTCGCCGCTTGTGAAAAAGGAGCACAAGAACTGAATCGCTTAAGTCAGCAATACGGGCTAGCGACCTTGCATGAGTATATGGGGCATGTGCAAGATAATGCCGAAGCGACCTTAAAAGCCTGCTTGAAAAACTTAACCTCGGGAGCGTTTGCATACCCCATGGATGACGGCAGCCTGATCAAGGTTAAGGTCACAATAGATAATCACGCGGGGCGTGCTTTAGTCGATTTTAGTGGTACTTCCAAGCAACATAGCGGGAATTTTAATGCCCCAACGTCCGTTGCCAAAGCCGCCGTTTTATATGTATTTCGTTGCCTAGTCGCTAAATCCATGCCCCTTAATGCGGGCTTCTTCCGCGCTTTGGATATCCAAATACCCGCTGCTTCTATGCTGTCGCCACAATACCCAGCGGCGGTGGTTTCTGGCAATGTGGAAACCGCCCAGTACATTGTTGATAGCTTATTAGGGGCTTTAGGCATTATGGCGGCTAGCCAAGGCAGCAATAATAACTTCACCTTTGGTGATGACGAATTTCAATATTATGAAACCCTGTGTGGTGGCGCTGGAGCGACTCAAAATCAGCAGGGTGCTTCGGCTGTGCATACGCACATGACCAATTCGCGCTTAACCGATGTGGAAATATTAGAGCAGCGTTTTCCTGTGATGTTAGAGCACTTTGCTATTCGTCCGAACTCGGGTGGTCGTGGGGAACATAACGGCGGTAATGGTATCGAACGTCATATACGCTTTTTAAAAGCTATGTCCGCGACCATTATTTCCGGTCACCGGCAGGTACCACCTTTTGCGATGGCGGGTGGTGAAGGTGGTAAGGTCGGATTGAACTTTGTACAGCGCTGGCTTCTGGATTCTCAGGGTATGCCAGTGCCAAAGCTTGAATTCTTACCTGGTTGCACCGATATTCAGATGAATAAAGGGGATGTATTTTGTATTCATACCCCTGGTGGAGGAGGTTATGGTGAACCTCCTGAAGAAAAGAGAGGCTGATAAAGGTGAATGCTTAGGTCATAACGGCTATTAACCTAGTAAAACCCTTGGAAACTCAGTAGAATTCGCGCCAATAGACCAATTAACAGAACATATATAGAGGTAGCATTATGGATATTATGGAATCAATCAAAGAGCAAATCGAAAGCAACGATATCTTGTTGTACATGAAAGGCTCTCCAAATGCGCCACAGTGTGGTTTTTCTGCGCAAACGGTACAGAGTGTAATGGAATGTGGTCAGAAGTTCGCCTATGTGGATATCTTATCTAACCCAGACATTCGTGCTAACTTGCCAAAATACGCTAACTGGCCAACCTTCCCACAGCTTTGGGTTAAAGGCGAATTAGTTGGTGGTTGTGACATCATTACTGAGATGCACGCTAAAGGTGAGTTGAAAGCCTTATTAGATGAAGCCGCTCCGGCTGAATAATATTATTCCCTAGCACCTCGTTAGTGGATGATAGATAAAAACCAGCCCTGACTTAGCTCGGCGCTGGTTTTTTTGTGTCTGAAATTTATTCGCTGACTTATATGCTTAACAATCTTTAGTATCCTTAAAGCTGATCAATAAAGTACAAATCTAAATGATAGTAGTTCTTATTATCTATTGCATTTAGCTTAATACTTGGTAAAATTCATCCAACTTTTAGATGTGTCCACTATATGGGCCGTTATGAATATCAAAGATTGAGGCTAGGTTATGAAATTAGTTCAAGGGATTACGATTTTATCCGCTGCGATTGCTTTAGCAGCATGTGGTGGTGATAACAAAAACAATGATCAGGGTTTATTTGTACCTACTACTTACAGCTTTGATAGTAAGTTAATTGCTGGGGATAGCTCAGTTTCTCACTCGGGTCAGGCATCTCGTCATATCTTGTTGAACGAATTGAAACACTTAATCGCTTCTGATGAGCTACAAGCGGTAGCAAGCAAAGAAGCCGCTCTGGCTAAGTTGAATGCTATTTATGCCAAAGGCACTACCGATGAAAACGGCAATCTGGTCAGAACCAATGTGTATACCAATGGTGCGGAAGCAACACCGGTTAATACTGGGGTTAAATCTAAAGATGCTAGTGGCGCGCTGCTAGGGATAAAGCAAGCAGATTTCTCTGAGGTGTCTGCCGATAAAAACCTACAAGGTAAGATGGCGGGTAAAGATAACTTGCTAACTCATGGGGAATTTATTGGTTGGGCGGTCACTACCACCGGTGACGATCAGGTTAAGGGTGAAGGTGTTAATGCGGCCCCTGAACTATTAGTGCAGCAGTGGTTTGATCAAATTGCTGAGCTTGCGATTGATGGTGATCCAGAAACTAAATATGTCACGGAAGAAGGTTTAGATCTTCAACAACTTGTACAGAAGTTTATTTTAGGTGCCGTGACGTATTCGCAAGCCGCAGAAGATTATTTAAAAGCCGATAAAGGGCTAGTTAAGCAAAATTCTGCGGAAGATAAAGCCGGTAAGCCTTATACCTCTTTAGAGCATCAGTGGGATGAAGGGTTTGGTTATTTTGGCGCCGCGCACGATTATAATCTGTATAGCGATGCGGAAAATAAAGCGCAGCAAGATCATGATACTAACTTAGATGGCACTATCGATTTATATTCTGAATACAGCTTTGGCCATTCTGTTAATGCGGCAAAGCGTGATAAGGGAGCAACGGTTGCTACAGACTTTAGTAAAGGGGCGATGGATGCTTTCTTAACAGGCCGTGCTTTGATTCAAGCCAATTATGGTACTGATCCTGTACTGGGTGAAGGTTATCAAGCTGAGTTGGTCAAGCTTTCTAAGGTAGCCCTTGAAAACTGGGAAAAAGCGGTGGCCGCGACTGTGGTGCATTACATTAACGACGTGATCTCTGATTACGCAACCTTTGGTACAGCTGATTTTAATCGTACTAATCTAGTTAAGCACTGGTCAGAAATGAAAGGTTTTGCCCTAGGTTTACAGTTTAGCCCAGTGGCCTTAATTTCTGTCGCGCAGCTAAAAGCCGTTCATGACGATATGGCAGAAGCCCCTGTTTTAAATAATGCAGATCAAACAGCAGTCAATGCTTATATTGAACAGTTAAAAACCGCGCGTTCAGTGCTGCAAAGCGCTTATGGTTTTAATGCCGATAATGTTGCAAACTGGTAATATTAGGCTCTGATACTAGCTCATCTAGTTAACACGGTGAGCTACTAAAAGATGAGCTAAAAGGTGAGTTAAAAAGATAAATTAAGGGGCAGCTTACGAGCAGCCCTTTTTGCATTATTTTTCTATGGCTTTTCGTTCAAGGCAATAGCAATTATTTAAGAAGATATCATGATGAAAAAACTAAGTTTAATCATATTGCCCGTCATGGCGCTGTATGGCTGTAATAGCTCAAGCTCTAATTCAGGCTCAATTGATAGCTGTAAAGCGTTAAATTCAGCGACCTTTAGCTGTGAACAGATGCTAAGCGATATTGTTGAGCATGCAGTGCAGCCAACGGTGACTAGCTTTAAGACCAGTACTCAGAAACTGGCACAAGATACAGCCTCTTATTGCAGTGCATTAGAAACAGCGACAAATGAAGCGAATGCTTTGGCTGAAGTGCAAAGCGCTTGGCAGCAGTCTATGGCTATTTGGCAGCAGCTTGAAGTGATGCAATTTGGTCCACTAGCGACTGCGCGTGATGAGTTTTATAGCTGGCCATTAAATGACAGCTGTAAGGTTGATGATGAGGTGGTTAGCTCCTTGGCGCAAGGCTATGACATTACCAATGCCAGTGCAACTCCAGCGCGCCGTGGATTAGACGCTTTAGAGTATTTATTCTTTCATGAATATACCAGTACTAGCTGTGCTGCTAGCAATACTACAGCCGCATTAGCAGAGTGGGATCAAAAGCCGGTTACAGAAAAACGCGTGGATCGCTGTTCTTTTGCTGAAAAAGTAGCAACGGATTTGCAAAGCCGCGCCCAAGAGTTAGAGACAAGCTATGATCAATACGCTATCACCGATGCACTAAGCTTGCAGGCGGTAGTTAAGCAAATATCCGATGGATTATTTTATATTGATAAGCAGACAAAGGACCTCAAGGCCAATGAAGCCTTACCTAAGTCATCAGAAGGAGTATTTAATACGGCCCATTTAGAGTCCCAGTATGCGCAGGTATCACTTGCCCATATTCATAATAACTTGATTGGGGCGAAAAAATTATTGACCGCAGATGGCCACTCTGGCTTAAACGCCTATTTATCAGCGGTAGGGCAGGATGATTTGGTTGATAGTATGGTTAATTCTTTGACAGCGGCTATTGATGCGTCGTCCGCTACCCATATAACGGCTTCGATGAATTCAATTATCGGTGCGGCGCAATCAGACGATGTGGCGACTTGTATCAATGCGGTTGCTGAAAGTACTACTGAATTAGAAAAGGTCTGCGCATTACCCGCGCCGATTATTAAAGCCTTTACCGATGATTTGAAAGGTCGCTTTGTATTGACCTTAAACGTAACACCTCCAGCTGATGCGGAAGGTGAAAACGATTAAGTTGAAAGCTTGCTTACGGCGCCAGTTGTTTTAATAGCAATTATTTTAACAATAGCTGGCGCAGTAGGTTTTTCTTTGCTTTTGGTAATACCGCGGTTTCACTTCCTTTAGTCCAACTATTAAATAGCTGATCCCAGCAAGAAAACATCGAGCCGTAATTTGTCCGGCTGTGCATAATACTGTGATGCAGCTGGTGCTGTGCTGGGCTAATAAGAATGCGCTCAAAGATCCCATACGAAATGGGGATCATACTATGGCGAATATTCGCGCCAAGCAGATTAAATAATAAGGTACTGCCGGATATCCCTAGAATGACCCAGCTCTGGGCTGATTGACCGCATAAAAAGAAAAATATTCCGGTGCATAATCCATAGACAATTGACGATCTTAATTGGTAAAGCAGCTTTTCTAATGGATGGACCCTTAATGACGTTAACGGCGTTAATACCGTCGCTGAATGGTGAAGCTGGTGGATTTTCCAGAACCACTTCCAATGTAATAAACGATGCAAGGCATAGCGGCTAAAGTCATCAGATAAAATCAGGACAATGGCAAAAACCACATAAGAAATGCTCTGATCAATATGAGCAAATGGGCTAGGTTTAAACCCATATTCTAAGCCAGCAAAGCTGTAGTTAGCGATACTGATGGTTAATATCAGCCAAGTAATACCGAGTAGGGTGAATATCAGTGAATTGATGATGATGAGTAAATAGTCTTGGCGTGTTGAGCTGTTCCACCAATAGTGTTTACTGGCGAGCTGTTGTAAAAAGGGTTTGCGTTCATTCCATGCAAGCGCCGCCCAGATAGTTATGATTAACCCAGAGCTTAGCCAATAAGCGATGAAGGTACGGTTTTGAGGCTCAATCAGCCAGCTAAACAGGTTAGTGATATAGGTAATGTCCAGCATAGATTTAAAGGTACAGCTGTCTGTCCGAGGTAATAAGAATCTAGAATAAGTTATTGTATCTTATTAGCGATTAATATTAAGTCTCATTTGTGTTTTAATTGGCATCCTTATTCAAACTTATTGTATTCCTGGAGTTAAGCAGTGTTTAAGCCAGTTTCTGTTGCTTTCAGTCTTTTATTCTCGATCTCTGCTATTGCAGAAGATACAGATACTGAGCAGGATGCTCAAACCACCATGGATTTGGATAAAATCTACATTACCGGTGGTGAGGATGAACTTCGTCGCTTGCCGGGATCGGCCACCTTGATTGATGAAGTAGCCCTTGAAGCCTTTGAATATACCGATATACACCGTATTCTGAACTCTGTGCCAGGGGTGAACCTGCAAGAAGAAGATGGTTATGGTTTACGCCCTAATATAGGTCTACGGGGTACTTCTCCTGAGCGCAGTAAGAAAGTAACCATAATGGAAGACGGTGTGCTTTCTGGCCCAGCACCTTATTCAGCCCCTGCGGCGTATTATTTTCCAAACGTATCGCGTATGAGTGCGGTTGAGGTTTTTAAAGGCCCAGCCACTACACAGTACGGTCCCGCGACCATTGGTGGTGCGGTTAACTTAGTGAGCCGTGCTATTCCATTTTCTGCCCAAGGCGAGCTAGATGCGCAATATGGCCAGCATAACTTCCAACGTTATAATGCTTATTATGGTGAGCAGGTCGGTGACTTTGGTTATTTAATCGAAGGTATGAATGTATCGACCGATGGTTTTAAAGAACTCGATGCAGGTACTGATAATACCGGCTTTGAGCGTAATGATGTGAATTTAAAAACCAGTTGGCAGAGCTTAGGGGAAACCGATCAGGTCTTTCAGCTAAAACTGGGTTATGCCGATGAAAAATCGAATGAAACCTATATGGGATTAACTCGAGATGACTTTGATGCAGACCCTTATCGCCGTTATGCTTCTAGCCAGCTGGATAATATGGAGTGGGCTCACCAGCAGATTCAATTAAGCCATAATTTAGAACTTAACCAAGGCTTAACCTTTAATACCGATGTTTACCGTAATACCTATCAGCGTGATTGGTTTAAAGTGAATGGCTTTAATACAGATACTACCAGTATTCAGGATGTATTGAAGAATCCAAATACCGGTAATAACCCAGATTTTTATAAAGTATTAACCGGACAAGCGAGCTCTAGTACCGCTGCTGAGCGTATTCGTATCGGTAATAATGGTCGTGAATATGTCTCCCAAGGGATTCAAACCCGCGCTAATTTTGAAATCGATCTATCTGGGTTAACCAATGCGATCGAGCTGGGTTTGCGTTATCACCAAGACCAGATTGAGCGTCACCACTCTGAGCAGTTATATGCCATGCAGCTAGGCGGCAGCTTGATTGCAGAAGGTAATGTTTATTCCACAACTCGTAATAAGGGTGAGGCCACAGCCATTGCCATTTATGCCAAAGACGAGATCAGCTATAACAATACGACTTTAACCTTAGGGTTACGCAGTGAGCAGATTACGGCGATACAAACCAATTATGATGTAAACGATGGTAGTTTTGTCTCTAAGTCTGAATCCAATGAATCGGTATTATTACCTGGAATTGGCATTTATTCTCAGTTAAATAATGAGATTGGTATTCTAGCCGGTGCACATCAGGGCTATTCCGCCACATCGCCGGGTCAAAATGGTGATGTGGAGCCAGAAAAAAGTGTGAATTATGAGCTTGGGGCTCGCTTTGATCTAGCGCATTATAATTTAGGGCGTGGTGAAGTCATCGGCTTTTTCAATGATTATAGCCAGTTAACCGGTTCGTGCAGTTTCAGTAATGGCTGTGATAATGCGGCTATTGATAGCCAAGTAAATGCTGGCGCTGCTCAAGTCTATGGTATTGAAGCGGCTTGGCAGTTAATGCCTGAATTTGCCGGTTATTCTTTACCGACCAGTATGACTTATACCTTTACTCAGGCAGAATTTGGCAGCAACTTCCGCGATGATAGTGGGGCTTTTGGTGATAAAGGCCAAGATATTGTGGCGGGGGATGAATTAGCCTACGTGCCTCAGCATCGATTGAATGCGCAGCTAGGTATTCAGCGTAATGCCTGGAAGGTTAACTTATCGGCACTGTATCAAAGTGAAATGCGTGATACCCCAGGACAAGGGGCTATTGCCGATAAAGAGCTTATTGATGCCTACACTGTGGTCGACTTATCGGCTAGCTATCAAGTCGTGACGGATTTACAGCTATATACCAGTATCGATAATCTGATGGGTAATGATTATGTTGTGGCTTCAATGCCTTATGGTTATCGTCCGGGTAAACCCCGCTCGGCAAATCTAGGTCTGAAATATAAGTTCTAATACGGTTATCGAATGCTTTATCGGAAAGCCCAGCTCTCTTACTCAGGTTATTACAACTGAAAAACAGATTGCTGGGCTTTTTTGTTTTGGGCTTATAATTTCTTAGCGATATAGGTTACACTATCAACATTCAGCAAATAAATACTTTTCATTCTCTGGGTTGATAAATGAATATTGATCGTGTTGATTTAAACCTCATGGTTTATCTAGATGTTCTCTTACGCGAGGGCAGTGTCACTAAATCTGCTCAGCAGTTGGGCATCACTCAGCCAGCAATGAGTAACGGTCTTAAACGTTTACGCGATTTATTTAATGATCCTCTGCTAGTACGAACCAGTGAAGGTATGACGCCTACAGAGCGCGCCCTTGAATTGCAGCCCTTAATCCGTAAAGCGTTAAATGAATTAGAAGCGGCTTTGCAAACTCAAGGGGAGTTTGATGCCAGTTCTAGCCATAGAGTCTTCCGCATTATGGTGAGCGACTATGCAGAATCAACCTTAGTTCCAGAGCTGGTTAAGCGCTTACGTCAGCAAGCTCCTTTTGTGATTCTGGATGTTTTAACGCCTTCTGATGTGACCTTCCAAGATGTAGAAGCGGGTAAGGTCGATATGGCGATTAATCGCTTTGATGAAATGCCACAGTCTTTCCATCAAATGACGTTATGGGAAGATGATTTTGTTTGTCTAGTTAACCCTGATCATCCGAATGTCGGCCACTTTGATTTACCCGCCTATCTCGATAGTATGCATATCTGGGTTAGTAAAACCGGTATGGGGGCGGGGGTCGGTATTGATCCTGAAAAAATTATACGTTTAGGTTGGGTTGATAACGCCTTAAGTAAACTGGGGCATAAAAGAAAGATTTCGGTCTTTACTCGACACTATCAAATGCCCGCACTATTAGCCTTGAATAACGATCTAGTCGCAACCTTGCCTCGAAAAGTGGCTGAAATGCAGGCCGAATCTTCAGGTTTGTTTGTAAAGGAAACACCTTTTAAAGTGCCTCCTTTTGAATTAAAAATGGCTTGGTCACCTTTGGTGCAGCATCATCAAGCACATAAATGGTTACGTCGTATGATTGTTGATGTTGCACAGTGTTGTTAGCCATTGAGTGACTAAAGCTTGCTTAATATCAGTTTAAGCGTGCAGCTCTTTTTGCTGTTCAGTTGCTTGGCATCGCTGACAACATTGGCCGTTTCAATACAAAACATCTTATGGAAATCTTTGTTATTGAATTGACTTAAACGTTGGCTTTTTTTAATCCAAGGATTCCAAATGACTGCACTATGACTTTGTTCATTATTGATCAATAACTGCTGGCTGGGGGATTCTACTCTTAACTCATGGCCTTGTGTGTTATTGGTATCCGAAAATAAATATAAACGATCTGTCTCTTGGTTAAAGGCAATCCTTCCTTTCTGTAATTTCTCTTGCCAGTTATCTAAAGCATCGATATAACGTGAATTATGGGCATTATGGATATAGGTTTTTTTAATATCCTGGGTAGGTAAATAAGTGTGCATTGCTTGGCTGATATGAACGTTTTGTTCATCTAGATTGGTGGTGATTAATTCAACTTCTAATGTCTGTGAGAAGGTGAAACGTGCGGTTAGGTTAAAATCAAACGGCCAAATTGATTTACTTTCTTTGCTTGCCTGTAAGGTGAGCTCTATTTGCACGTAGTGGCAATCTTCATGAATTAAGCTGATGTCCCAAGCTAGATTACGAGCAAAGCCATGAGCGCCTACCTCAGTAGGTTTGGGTACTTGCTGTTGAAGAGCCGCTGGGTTTTTGGCTAGATTGCCAAACCAAGGCCAGCATATAGGAATTCCTCCGCGAACGGATTGTCCTCGTTTATACTCAGCGCTATCACTTAGCCATAAGAGATTATTAAATTGATTATTACGTGGACTAAACTCAAGTAGCTGCGCTCCTTGTAATAATAACGTAGCGTTAAAAAGCGGGTGCTCAATTCTAAGTGCATCGAGCTGATCCCGTTGCATGCGTTTGCAGAAAACCTGATTCATGAATATTGTCCTACTCTATAATCATTACTTCAATGTGGTTAATATAACGGAATCTTTTCTCTAATTTAACGGTGAACAAACTGATTGTGCAAAAAGAACTTCTATTAGCTCAGTTGTGTGATCAACTACAGCAAAAAATTGATGCGACTATGGGCGCGGTCAATGAGGCCCATGCACTGGCTTCTCATGAACAAAGTAAACCAGAAAATCAATATGATACCTTGGCCTTAGAAGCGGCTTATCTAGCTCATGGTCAATCTGAGCGAATTGCCGAGCTTCAGCGCCAGGTTATGCTATTAAATCATTTTGATTTGTTGGACTTTAAACACGATAGCCGCATAGCGGTAGGGGCTTTATTGTGTATCGAAGATTCGGTAGGAGAGCAGCAGTGGCTTTGGATTATGCCTGTTGCTGGTGGTATTGTTTTAATGCAGGGGGCGCACGAAATTCGCAGCATTACGCCAGAGGCTCCGTTAGCAAAGAAGTTATTAGGACAGTTTCTTGGGGATGAGGTCGTGCTTCAGTTAGGGAATACAAAAAAGCAGTTCGAGATTATCGAACTGCATTAATGTGATGGTTAATATTCAAACTTATTTGAACATGTCGGCAAAGCTTTCTGCTTCGTCATCCTTATGTTCTTTTAAAGGCCAGCCACCTAACTCCTTCCAGCGATTAACAATAAAGCAAAATAATTCAGCGGTTTTCCAAGTATCGTAGGCTGCAGAGTGTGCTTCTTTATTATCGAATTCAATTTCAGCGGTAATACAAGATTTGGCTAATACCGACTGACCGAGTGCTAAGGCACTTAAACTGGCGGTATCGAAGCTTGAAAACGGGTGGAATGGATCGCGCTTGATCTCGGTACGTTCAATCGCAGCTTTCAAGAAACCATGATCAAAGTGAGCGTTATGACCGACTAATACTGCACGATTACAGCCCGTCGATTTAACTTCCTTACGCACTAGCTGCAGCATTTTAGTTAATGCGGCTTCTTCGCTGATAGCGCCACGATCAGGATCAAATGGATCGATACCGGTAAAATCCAGGGCTTCTTGTTCAAGATTAGCCCCTTCAAAGGGATGGACATTGGCATCAATGGTTTCGTGTGGATACAACCAGCCATCTTCGTCCATACGCACCGTGACCATGGCAATTTCTAACAAGGCATCGGTATTTGAGTTAAAACCACCGGTTTCAACATCAACAACCACGGGTAAGAACCCGCGGAAGCGTTGGGCCATTAGTGATTTTTCTTTCTTCTCAGCCACGAAGTTTCCTTAAGCGATTAGATCGCACTATTTGCTATAAATGCAGTTTATTTGGCGGTTTATTGTTCTACTTTCCAGCGAATGGTTTCACCCGCTTTAATCGGCACGATGACATCACCCGCGAATGGCATTTCACTTGGAACTGTCCAGTCTTGTTTATTAAGGGTAATAGTATCGGTATTTCTTGGTAAGTTATAGAAGTCTGGGCCAAAGTGACTCGCAAAACCTTCTAATTTATCCAAAGCGCCTAAATCTTCAAAGATTTCAGCATACAATTCAATGGCGGCATAAGCGCTGAAACAACCTGCACAGCCACAAGCAGATTCTTTAGCGCCTTTCGCGTGGGGCGCTGAATCGGTACCTAAGAAGAACTTGGGGTTACCACTAATGGCTACTTCCTGCAGTTTTTGTTGATGGATATTGCGCTTTAATATAGGTAGGCAATAGAAGTGCGGTTTAATACCCCCTACTAACATGTGATTACGGTTGTAAGCTAGATGCTGAACAGTAATGGTTGCGGCGACATTAGGGCCTGCTTGTTCAACAAATTCAGCCGCTTCCTTGGTTGTAATATGTTCAAAAACAATCTTCAGATTTGGATGGCGCGCAAGCGTCGGTTTCATGACCTCATCAATAAAGCGCTTCTCACGATCAAATACGTCGATATCATCGTGAGTGACTTCACCGTGGATTAAAAGAGGCATTTCATTTTCAGCCAAAGCTTCTAAAACAGGGTCTAGCTTTTCTAAATTCGTTACACCTGAATCGGAGTTAGTGGTTGCGCCCGCAGGATAAAGCTTGGCGGCAACAATGTTTGAACTCAGTTTTGCCGCATGGATCATGTCGGGAGTCGTACGGTCAGTAAGATAAAGCACCATTAAGGGTTCAAAGTTACTGCCTGCTGGGCGCTGTGCCAAGATACGCTCACGGTATTCCAATGCTTGGCGGGCATACATAATAGGTGGCTGTAAGTTAGGCATAATAATAGCGCGGCCCATATAAGCTGCCGTTGCCGGTACGGTAAGCTCTAACGCTTCACCATCGCGTAGGTGTAAGTGCCAATCATCGGGACGAGTGATGGTGAGTTGCTGTGTCATGTAATAAACCTTAACTAAACTTGTAAATATATGAGTCCATTGTACCTCAACTTAATGAAGTTTTGGCCGATAACCTATTGAGTTTTCATATTTTAGTGATTAATTGAGATGTCTATTTATTATGAGTGATGATGTACGTCATGGATCGGTAATCCAATTATTAACCTGTATGGCATTGATTTTAATGCCCGTAGGGTCTTTTGCACTGCAATATGGCAGTGGCATAGAGAATACAGAGTGGAAGGTTTCGGGCTCTATCTTTGAGTGTCGGTTTGAGCAAGTATTACCGGAATACGGTCATGGGGTATTTTATCATCAGGCCGGTGAAGATATTGTTTTTCATCTAGAGACCCGTAAAAACTTAATGAAGGCAGGAAGGGCTGGAATCTCTATTACTCCAGCCCCTTGGCATCCGAGCAAGAAGTCGGAGTTATTAGGTTATGCTGATTTAGTTGATGGCCAGCCAAGTCTTGAGTTGGACGCAGAAAGAAGTAATCAGTTTTTACATGCCTTATTAGAAGGTAAGCAGCCAGTGATTACCCGACGTACCTATTATGATGATGCAAAATTTATCAAGATTCATTTATCTGCGATTCATTTTAAGGGCTTTTATAGTAGCTACTTAAAGTGTGTAGATCAGTTATTGCCGATGAACTTCTCACAGGTTGCTAGAAGTAAGGTATATTTTGGTGGTGGTAAAGAAGGTTTAAGTCCACAAGATGAAAAGTTATTGGATCGCATCATCTTTTATATGAAAAAAGATCCGAGAATACTTGCTCTCTATATAGATGGCCATTCGGATAGTCGAGGGCGCAGATATGATAATCGTCAATTATCAAAACGAAGAGCTGAGGCTGTGGAGCGCTATTTTATTCAGCAGGGAATTAATCCTGACATAGTGACGTTGCGCTTCCATGGTCAGCGTTACCCAATTGCATCGAATAATACTGCGGCTGGTAGGGCGAAAAACCGCAGAGTGACTATTCGCTTGGAGCAGCGTGAAGATATGGAAGTACCAGCCGAGCTTATGTTTGTTCCATAATAGAAAAAGGCCTCCTAAATAGAGGAGGCTCGCAATTGGTTTGGTACTGATAATGCGATTGAATTTTAGGCGGAGTGCTGCAAGAGCACTTTTGTAAATTTGGTTTCTTCTGCGTGATTAGCTTGCGTTCTCAAGGGGGGATTGAATTTTGGGCGGGGCGCTGCAAGAGCACTTTTGTAAGTTTGGTTTCTTATGCTTGATTAGCTTGCGTTCCCGATGGGGATTGAATTTTAGGCGGGACGCTGCAAGATACCAGCCGTTCCAGGTATTCACGGCGCTGACGCTCCATG
>CAXIBC010000018.1:0-38896 GCA_964022115.1 uncultured Oleispira sp.
AACAATAGCGCCTGATTCTAGCAGGGTCTCATAGATATCGTGTTTAATTAAGATATCCTTGATTGCAGCAGTATCTTTTAAGCGCTGCAAGCCAAGGTTGAAAGCGTCTAATATTTCTTCAGCATGTTCAGCATGTTTAGAAATAACCAGATACTGAGGTAGATGTAAAAGCGAAGCTTCCATCCACTCAACAGTCGTGGCGCACTCGGGGAATTGTGTTTTGAGGATATATTCCGCTAAGAATTTATCAATAATAATGAGGTCAACTCTATGGTTGCAAAGCATATTCATGTTTTGCTTATCACTTAAGGTGAATGACTTAGTAAATACTGCTTCATCAAAGCCTGGAGGGTTAGCATAACCTATGACGGTACCGACTATGAAAGGGCTTAAGTCTGAGTAAGAATTGAAGCTGATGGGGTCTTTTTTTCGCTTATAAAAGCCTACGACATTCATAAATAAAGGATCTGAGAAGTAGAAAAACTGTTCTCTTTTTTTTGTTTTCCAAGGAGCAAACAGACCTTGGTAGACATTGCCTTTTTTAGCAAAATCTTCACTCCTTGCCCATGGAAAGAAATCAATTTTAACGCGATAGCCTACTTGTTCGAAGGCCTTAATTATAATTTCAGTGACGGGGCCACGGTTGTATAATTCTTTGCCGTAATAAGGAGGGTACTCCGACGAAGTCAGGGTTATGGATTTCTCGGCCATGAGTTTCATTGGCAATAGGAGGTTTGATATTATGAGTATAAAAATCGTTGATCTCAGCAATATTTATCCTTTAAGTAGAATCAATTTTGTCATATATAAGTGTAGCAAAACTATCATCGGCGACTGAATCTATTACGATACTCGGTCGGTGTTAATCCCGTTTTCTTTTTAAATAAGCGTCTAAAAGAGCTTGAGTCTTCGTAGCCTATTTTATTCATTACCGTATCGATATTAAAATCACTTTCTTCTAGCATCTTTCTAGCGCGCTCAATGCGTACGGACTGTAGGTAAGTATTCGGTGGCATGCCTAATGCGCTATTGAAGCGCCTGATTAAAGTACGCTGAGAAACGTTATGTTCAATAGCTAATGCCTCAATGCTGAGGTGGGCTGTGCAATCTTGATCTATTTTAGCCTGAATGCTGTTCACCATATCATCTTGGTGGGGTTTTGATATGCGCATTAACGAATAAGAAAGCTGGCTATCGCGGCGATAATCAATCACAAAGGCTTTTGCCGTTTGCATGGCGGTTTCAAAATCAACATGACGCTCAATCATGTGCAAACCTAAATCAAACCAAGCAATGCCACCGCCGGCGCAAAATACATTGTCATCGCGGGTAATTAATTGATCCGCTTGTAAGCGTATTTGCGGGTAGCGCTGCTGAAATTCCCCTGAAAAGCCCCAGTGAGTGGTGGCTGTTTTGCCATCCAAAATGCCTGCTTCGGCGAGTAAGAAGTTGCCAGTACAATTACCCGCAATGGTCCAGCCTGCATCATTGGCTTTGCGCAATAAATCAATCAATGCAGGGTTGTTGTTGAGAGCTTGTTGAATCGGCCCGCCAATAGTTGGCACGATTAGAATATTGCTTTCAGGCTTTAGTATATTAAAGCGGGTTTTAATACTATTTTCTATATCGCTGAAGCTGCAATGCGCAGCCAATTGCAGGCCATTAATGCATTGAATATGTTTCTTTTGTTTGCTGGCTAATTGCACATGAAATGCCATGGCGGTTTCTTGCTGCTGAATCCGGTTCCAAGTAACACCTGCGAGTGCAAAGAGATCGGCAACCCCAGTAATTGCAGAAGCGAGGGCTTGGTCGAATCCTAGGATATAAATATTTATCATGTTTTTTGGCAGTATTGACCCTAATTGTGTCTATATTGACAATTCAAAGCAATAGACGCAAGCCTGATACTGGATTGTATATATTTCATCAAGGTATCCCGTCATGTCGAATTTAATCAATGCCAAAGATCTAGAGTTTTTATTGTACGATGTATTTCAAGCTGAGCAGTTAACCGAGCTGCCTTTTTATCAAGATCATGACCGTGCAACCTTTGATGGTGTGATTAATACCGCTAACAAAATCGCCACCAATTATTTTTTACCACACAACGCCAAAGCCGATGCTAATGAGCCGCAATTTGACGGAGTGTCGGTTACCACCATTGCAGAAGTAAAAGAAGCTTGGAAGCATTATTCGCAGTCGGGTTTATTAGCTGCGCGTCACCCTTATGACGATGGGGGTATGCAATTACCCGCCATTATTAATACCGCCTGTGTCAGTTATTTTATGTCGGCCAATCCATCGACCTCGGGTTATCCGTTTTTGACCAGTGCCGCGGCAAACCTAATCAGTGTATTTGCCGCTGATGAGCATAAAAAGAAGTATTTGCCGGCCATGTTTGATGGCCGCTTCTCAGGCACCATGGCGATGACCGAGCCGGATGTTGGTTCTTCATTAGGCGATCTGACAACTAAAGCGACTCTACAAGACGATGGCAGTTATCGTATTCGTGGCCAAAAAATGTATATCTCGGGCGGTGATCAAGACATTACCGAGAACATTGTGCATCTGGTCTTGGCCAGAATTGAAGGCGCGCCCCAAGGGGCTAAAGGTATCTCTTTATTCTTGGTACCCAAGATACATACTAATGATGATGGCTCACTCGGCGAGCCAAATGATGTGAAATTGGTAGGTTTATTACACAAGATGGGGTATCGCGGGACGACCAGTACGGTATTGCAGTTTGGTGATAATAATCAGTGTCAGGGCTTTTTGATTGGTGAAGCCAATCAGGGCTTGAAGTACATGTTCAAAATGATGAACGAAGCGCGTATTGGTGTGGGTACAGGTGCGGCGACCATTGGTTATCGTGGTTATCTGGAGTCGTTAGATTATGCCAAAAACCGTCCGCAAGGGCGCTCGGTTGCCAGTAAAGACCCCAGCAGTAAACAGATAAATATTATTGAGCATACTGATGTGAAGCGCATGTTATTAGCGCAAAAGTGCTTTGTAGAAGGCTCATTGGCGTTATGTTTGTTAGCCGCGCGCTTAGTCGATGAATCCGAAGTGGGTGGCGAGAGCGATAGCGGTTTGTTATTGGATTTATTAACCCCAGTGGTTAAATCTTTCCCGTCGTATTATGGCCCTAAAGCCAATGATTTAGCTATTCAGGTCTTGGCGGGTGCGGGGTATACCAAGGATTATCCGGTTGAGCAGTGTTATCGCGACAACCGTTTAAATCCGATTCACGAAGGTACGCACGGCATTCAATCGTTGGATTTATTAGGGCGCAAGTTGTGGATGCATAACGGCAAAGGCCAGCAGCTATTATTGCAAAAAATTCAAGCCACACTGACATCAGCCAAAGAGAAAGCCCAGCTGACAGAGCTGGTGACTGAATATCAGGGGTATCTTGATCTGTTCATTAAAACCACCATGACCTTAGGGGGGGCATTGCAAAAAGGTGAGGTGGACAAAGGCTTGGCGAACTCAGCGGTTTACCTCGATATGATGGGTAAAATGGTGGTTGCATGGTTATGGCTTGAGATGGCGGATAAAGCGATTGAGCGTTTTGCCGCTTCTAATGATACAGACGATCAGCAATTCTTAGCCGGTAAGTTACAAGCAGCGCAGTACTTTTTACGCTGGGAACTGCCAAAGATTCAGCATCAAGCGAACTTGCTACAAGGCTTTGATGAAACCTGTATGGCGATGCAAGCGGATTGGTTTTAATGGATTAGAGAATAGGATACATCATGAATAATAAGTTATTAGTCGATATCAGCGACCACATCATGACGATTACCTTTAATCGCCCTGATATGTATAACCCACTAGATCCAGAGAGTTATTTCCTATTGGCTCAGGCCTTGTATCGTTTGCAGCACGAAGACGATGTGCGCGTAGCCATTATTCAAGCAGAAGGTAAGCATTTTACCTCGGGCTTAGAATTGGATAAGTGGGCAGCGATCTTTGCTCAAGGTAAGTTTCCTGAGCTGCCAGCAGGGCATATTGACCCTTATGGAATTCAAGGTGAAGTATTAACTAAGCCAGTGATTATGGCAGTGCAAGGGTTGTGTTATACCTCGGGGTTGGAGCTGTTATTGAATACCGATATTCGCATCGCCACCGCGGATGCACGTTTTGCACAGTTAGAAGTGCAGCGTGGAATTTACCCGTGTGGTGGTGGCACTGTGCGCTTAGCCAGTGAAATAGGCTGGAGTAATGCACAGCGTTATCTTCTAACGGGGGATGAGTTCAGTGCAGAGCAAGCGCTGGAGTGGGGTATGGTCCAAGAGCTGGTGGAGCGAGATCAGTTGTACAGTCGTGCGCGTGAACTCGCCGACAAAGTCGCTAACGCTGCACCGCTTGGGGTTCAGGCCGCTTTACGATCGTCTAAGACCTATCGTAAACATGGGCAAGATGTCGCTTTAAAACAAGTGTTTAATGATTTGCCCATGGTTATGAGAAGCCAAGATGCAAAAGAAGGCGTGCTTTCTTTTATGGAAAGGCGAAAGGCTAACTTCATTGGTCGTTAGCAGGGTTTAATATCACCTGCTATCACTTAATAAGCGAGGGGGATGAAATTAATAAAATAAACAGCAATGGGATGTAAGTCTGTTAACTGCTCAATTAAATGTGACCTAGGCCTTTGCTGAATGCGCGGTTGAAAGCCACACTAGGACAAAGGACGTTGAAGAAAGACTCTTTTATTTTGAGGAACAGATGTTCGCTGAGTTAAAATCGGGTAATATGTGGGCAAGTTTTCAGATACTAGACTCTCGCGTGTACATACTAGAGAGACTTACTGGTATGATGATGCTTTTATCGTTAATTAGAATCTGAGCAGATTTAAAATCGGGTTGTTTATGAATAAACAAAATACAGAACAAAAGCCACCAATTAACTGGGTGCCAGCGATTATGTTCGCTACCAGTACGCTAGCGCTACTGACATTGGTGCCTTGGTATGGCTTTCAATACGGCTACAATACTTCCGCTGTGGTTGCTTTCGTTATTATTACCTGGCTAACAGGTATGGCAATTACCGGGGGCTATCACCGCCTTTGGTCTCATAATGCCTATGAAGCTCACCCTATATTACGTATTTGGTATGCCTTGTGGGGCGCCGCCGCGATGCAAAATACCATTCTAGACTGGTGTTCGGGTCATCGCGTCCATCACCGTCACTGTGATGATGTTGATTTAGACCCTTATTCGGCCAAGCGTGGTCTATGGTTCTCTCATATGGGCTGGATGTTACGCAAATATCCTAGTGGGCAAGTTAATTTTAATAATGTAAAGAATCTAAAAAATGATCCTATCGTTATGTGGCAATACAAGTACTACCTTGCGATTACTTTAGGGATGAATTTTGGTATTCCGATTGTATTAGGTTTGATTTTTGGTGATGTTCTAGGCATGTTATTGCTGGCAGGGGTTGCGCGCTTGGTTGTTGCTCATCATATTACTTTCTTTATTAATTCCATTGCGCATAAATGGGGTTCGCAGCCTTATACTGATGAGAATACCGCGCGTGATAATACCTTCTTTGCTTTCTTAACTCACGGCGAGGGTTATCATAATTATCACCATATCTTTCAGACCGATTATCGTAATGGCATTCGTTGGTTTCATTGGGACCCGACTAAATGGTTCATTAAAGCCTGCTCATGGGTCGGGCTAACTAAGAATTTGAAGAAAGTGCCCGATTTTAAAATTCGTCGTGCTATGGTGAAAATGCAGTTTAAACGAGCGAATGAGCAGCTTGCAAAAGCGACAGCGGCAGAGCATTTTTCCGACAATGTCGAGCAGTGGAAGCAAACATTGGAAAAAGAATACGAAGATTTTAAAGTCTTGTTAAATGAGTGGACTGAATTGCAAACCGGTAAATATCAGCAAACCTGTAAATCACTGCAAGAGAAATGGCAAGGGGCTGGCATTCATGCTCGATTTAAAGAGCTAGAAGATGGCTTGAAAATGCAGCATGAGCGCTTGCAGTTGTTTAATGCACAATTTTCATTTGCTAAAGCCTAGTATTTAAAATAATAGTATTTAAAATAATAGGATTTAAATTCGCTAAATTTAACTGATTTAAAGGCCTCGGATGAGGCCTTTTTTATATCTTCTACTGATTAATAATCCTACCGGCCAGCATCCTTCAAATTGGAATCATTGAAATCAGCTTGATTCGCAGTCAAGCATTGGTGGATTTGTTGATTGTGGGTGACGTTGAGCCATAAAAGTCATTAACCTGAGGCTGAGTTAAAGTGAGTTCGCTTTTCTAAAGGGCCCTTGGTAATCGAAAATTCTCTCTTTAATACGCCAATAATATTTTTGCTTGCGGGCAATGACAAAGTCGGGGTGTGGGAAGTAATTAGCCACAGCTAAAACTTGATCCGCACAGTGCAAATCAATTGTCTTGTCGGTAGCTAGATTGACCGCTAGTCGTTTGGCAAAGAGTTGATTGAATTTATTTTTCTGTGTGGGTTTGCTTAAATCAAAACTTTCACGCAATTCAGCGCCTTCTTCATCGTGGTAAGTGACTCTAATCACATCGTTATCTTTTTCTAAGGAGGTGCCTGAGCAACGTAATACTTTGGCATCTTTTAGCTGTAATGCTTTCTTGAGCATATCGTCGGGGTCGACCAGTATTTCGCTACAATGAAGGCATTTACGCGCAGCAATATCATTCTCACCGCCACAATGTTTGCACTCTTTAAAGACAAAGCGATATTCACATTGCTGCTGGTCAACAAGGCCTTGGCAGCGACGGCCATAATGCTCAATAATAAAACCATTATCATCGCTAATGCCCCAAAAAATATTGGCAAATTCACAGCTGGGGCAGGTGACTTGCACGGGCTTTGCTTGGCTATTGGGCTTTTTCTCACCGACTTCAGGCTGGAATAAGTCAAAGTCATTGCCGGTATAATCGATGATTAAGCAATCTTTTTTGCCTTCGCTTAAGCGCAAACCACGGCCAATGATTTGTTGATATAAACTGACCGATTGGGTCGGGCGCAAAATGGCGATCATATCAACATGAGGCGCGTCAAACCCGGTTGTGAGTACGGATACATTAACTAAAAACTTTAGTTGCTGTTGTTTAAAGTCATGAATTAACCGGTCGCGTTCTTTATTATCTGTATTGCCCGTGATAAGTGCAGATGCTTGCTGAGGAAGGTAACCTTTAATCTCTTCTGCGTGCTCTACGGTAGCGGCAAATATCATTACCCCTAGTCGGTTAGTCGCAAGCTCGATAATGTGCTCTATTATGCCTTGAGTGACTCTAGGATGTTTATTCAGGTATTGGTTGGTTTCTGCCGTGCTATATTCCCCTATTTGATTGCGGGTTAGGCGGCTGAAATCGTAGTGTTCAATGGTGGCATCCACGAGATGAGGTGGGGTTAAATAATTCCTCTTTATTAATTGTCGTAACGGCAATTCATAAATGCAGTATTCAAACGGGCGCTTTTCTTCACTGCGCACAAATCCTCGGTAGTGTTTTCGGTAAATCCAACCAAGGCCCAAGCGATAGGGGGTGGCGGTTAATCCAAGCAGTTTAATGTTGGGATTGAGCTGCGTAAGCTGTTCGATGATCTGCTGATATTGATTACTTTTTTTGTGTTCATCGTTATGAGCTTCATCATTATTATTGATATTAACGCGATGGCACTCGTCGATAATGATTAATGAATAGTGGTGTGAAAAATCCTCCAAATTTCTAACCACGGACTGAATGCTAGCGAATGTCACTTGTTGCTGTGTTTGCTTTAATTTTAAACCCGCGGAATAAATACCGGCGCTTAGACCGTAGCTTTGGTATTTTTGATGATTCTGTTCGACCAGCTCTTTTACATGGGTTAATACCAGTACTTTTCTTTTGGCTAATCGAGCCAGTTCGGCAATCACGAGACTTTTACCAGAACCGGTTGGTAATACAATCACTGCAGATTCATTAGACTGACGAAAATGTTGTAGGGTCGCTGAGACGGCAGCTTGTTGATAATCTCTAAGTTGAAAGCGAGCCACGGCGAGAACATTACCTGTAATTTGAAATTATTAAGAGGGTCTTGGGATTATAATAACAATATCGAGGCTGTGTCTGTAACAGCTGCTAGATATCTCTATTATGTTGCCATAATAGAGGGATTTGAGTAATCAAGGCATGATTGTTATTTGCTTTGATATACTGTGGTTCTATTACGGCCATTTTCTTTCGCATGATACAGAGCTTTATCGGCGGCTTCGATCCATTGCGAGTGCTTTGTAAAATCTTCTGAAAATTCTGCGACTCCTGAGCTGATGGTGAATTGTATTTCATGCTCATCGGTTTTGACTATCATAGCCGCTACCTTCTTACGCAGCCTTTCGGTGAAGAAGGTCGCTTCACTGGCATTGGTATCGACCAGCATTATGGCAAATTCTTCACCACCATAGCGCCCACAGATATCGGTTTCACGAGCAGTTTGCAAAACCATGGAAGATAAGGTTCGAATAACTTCATCCCCAGCTTGGTGGCCATATTGATCATTAACGTTTTTAAAGTGGTCAATATCGAACATGACTAAGCAGCTCGCATTGTGAGAGCGGATGCAGCGCTTATGCTCACGTTGGAACTCTTCTTCCCAAAACCCACGGTTGTAGAGTTGAGTTAAACTATCGGTCTGGCTTAGGTGTGCGAGATGACTATTTGCTTGGGTCAAATCTTCGCGGTTAACCGCAATGTCGGTTACGTCATAAATAATCAAACAGATATGATTAACACTGCCATCAGCGGATTCGAGTGGAATGATGCTGCTATTTTGGTACATGGTTGATGCCCGACCTGTGATTGGGCGGTAGTTTTTAAATTTAAACAGGTAAGGGCGCTGTTCCCAGATGGTAAAGGTTCGGGTTTTTAATTCGAATACGGGCTCGGCTTTTTGGCGAAACCATTTTTCTGGAATGTCGTGAAAGGATTCAAATAAGGCCTTATCTTGTACTTCGATTGGGCGCAGCCCACTATGGTTTTCCATAAAACCATTCCAAAGTTGAATTTTATAATCTCGGTCTAAAATTACTAAGCCCACATCAATACTTTGCAGTACGTCCATCAACCAGTGCATTTCAGCAAATTCAAATTTTGTATTACTCATGCGATTACCAATCCTTTAGTCTAATAAATAGTCGATTTGCTGGTTGATCTTGGCGACAGAATCTTCCGTGAACAGCAATAATAAATCGCAGTTAATATTCATATTTTCAATTTCATAATGAATTTCTATGGCCAGGGTTTGTGACCATTGATGATTGCCGGACTTAACTAGGTCATCAACATGGCAGTGTTGCCCAAGTACGACTGGGTGGCCCTGATTGAAGGATATTTCAAATTGATCACCAATGCCTTGAATGCAAGCGCCGATAAGTACTGAACTAACATCCATTAATAGCTCTAATTCTCCATGGCGATCCAGTGGGCCTTTATAGTTCATCAATTTAGCAAGGTCGGAAAAGCTCGCATCATTGAATATGAGTAAGGCTTCCCCAGCGATGCCTGAGGCGATAAAGCCTTGGCACACCGCAGAGACATTATCATTGATGGTCGTATCTGCTAGCGCCATGTGCAGCTCACTAGCACTGATCATATTGACCTTAGGGATGGGAAGGATGACGTATACGTTCAGCAGTCTCGCTAAGCGGTCGGCTGCTTGCCCCATGGCAATATTGGTTATCTCTTGGTAGCAGTCCCGTTGATCTTCATTAATCAATGTTGTCATTGCATGAGCCTCCATTATTCAGCCGCCGATAAAATGCCAAATTCCGTAAGGATTTGGGTCGCTTTTTCTTTATCGATAGGCTTTTTGATAAAGGCCATTGCGCCTAGCTTTTTCACTCTTTCTTGGGCATCGGGCTGAATATCCCCGGAGACTACGATTACCATGGCGGGTAAGTCTTCTTTACGAATAATTTCTAATACCCCATAACCGTCCATTTCAGGCATGGTCAAATCCAAAAATACTACTTCTCCTTTGCCTTGACGGATAGCTTCTATCCCTTCTAAACCATTACCTGCGAAAGTAAGGTCTATGTCCCAGTTGTCAGGAAGGGCACGCTTCATTTGCTTGCGGGCGAAGCTGGAGTCATCACAAATTAGAACGGGTAGAGCCATGATTTGAGTCGCTTTTAAGTTGATTGTTTTAAGTAATAGTCTAAAACCTTGAATTATCAAGCAGTTATCACCTCGTCTTAGTTGCCCTTTAGCTTATTTGTAGCCTGGGGGTGACTAATTCGCTATTTAAGTTAAAATGCGCCACCCCTTATTATCCGTTGTATAGAGCTAGCACCCAATGATCCGAGAAATCTTACGTTCAATCGTTTTAAATAAACGCAATAAATGGAGTAAAACGGCCACCGCCAAGCCGTTTATGTCAGTGGTTAAACGCAAGTTTCGTGTAGGTCTTAGAGATATCGATTTTAATCTGCACATTAACAATTCTCGCTATATGGTTTTTATGGAGCGTGCCCGATGGGATCATCCGGTACAGACGGATACTTGGGATCTCATGTTAAAGGAAAAGCTGAATTTCATCGTTGCTGGAATTGAAATGGGCTATATTCGAGAGATTCGTTATGGCAAATCGTTTGAGGTAGAAACGAGTTACCTAGGCTGGGATGAAAAATACGTTTATATGGAGCAGCGCTTTATTGCTGACGGTAAGATTCATGCTTATGGTTTGGTAAAGGCGGTATTCTTACAGCGAGGTAAGCTTGCAGATCCTGCCGCGGTGGCACGCATTTTAGGTGTTCAGTGTGCCGTAGAAGCGTTGCCTGAACATATGACACTCTGGAAGCGTTTAAGTCAGGCTAAGCGTGAATATTCTGATGCGGGTACTAAAAGCGCTATACAAGAGAATAACCCCAATCAACAACAAGCTGCATAGCTCGCTTAATTATTGATAAAGGGGCTTTAAGGTTTGCGTGTCAGGTGTGTTATTAGAGGACTTCTTTTTAATGACCTGACTTAACGCGTTCCATAAGTTCTGCCCGTTAAAAGCAGAGTTCTGACTGTTTTGATACAAATAACTGTCCAATTCACGAAGGGCATTGGTTAATGGCACATGATTAAGTCGCTCGGCTAATATTTCTAAACGTGAAGTTTGGTATTCGAGCTGAGCCCAGCGCTGTAAATAATGCCTTATATTGCTAGCCTCATTTTTCTGGCAAGCAGATTTCAGTTGTTTCAATACGGCTCGGCTATGACTGTCATCTTGATGATCTTTTTTCTTTTTAATCGGCTCATTTTGGCGCCATAATAAAAACGCTAATACTATATTGCTCATAAGCAGCAATAAAGTTGCTAATACCCAATAGCTAGAGCTCCCTGCTGGGTTATTAATTTGCGTTTCTTGTGGGCTTAACATAGCCGCGGGTTGCTGGCTACTTTCCGTTATTACGCCATTAGCCGCCGCGACGTCTATCGTTTGAGCAGGCAAGATGGCATATTCTAATGTATTGCTTTCAATGTTCCACCAAGGAATACGCATTTCCGGTACTGTGATACGGCCACTTTTAGTGGGAACGATCGCGAGCGATTGTTGATATACCCCCTGAACACCTAAGGTGTCTATTTTATCTTGATGCTCCGACTGATCGGGGTAATATTTCAGACCTTCTACAATGGGTAAGGCAATGCTTGGCAGTTGGCTGCCAGAAAGCCCTTGGGCGTTGATGGTGATATTGCGGGTGATGGGCTCACCGACTTGCCAATCGCTATAAGGCTTACTCCAGCGATCGGAAATGCTGATTTGAGGGCTTGGCAACCAAGGGGATTGCGGATAGCTCGCAGGGGTGGCTTTCACTTGAATTCGAATAGGTTTACCAACTACTGACACTGGGCGACCTCGGTTCCAGCGATTATAGGGGTTGACGACATTAGCGGTAAATTTTTGCCCAGGTATGACCATTTCACCACTTTCTTCGGCAAAGATAGCAAATCGACGTTCGTAAACCCCCATGCGTTGGCCATTGATGCTGGTATTGTATTGACGTATATCACCTAGCTGCACGACGTGAGCATCAGTAACTTTTAAATCTGACAGCGTAGCATCTTCATGATTAACGCTGTAATACAGCTTTTCTGTATACAGTACTTGGGCTTGCACATAGGTCGAGCTGCGATCGATATCAATATCAAAAAAGAACTCTTTGGCGATTTGCTCTTTCACGGATTGAGGCAGTTCATTAACGGTTACTTCAATGGCTTGGCTCTTTTGGCCATTAAACTCCAGTGCGGGTATGATTAGATGGCCAGTGCGTAACGGAGAAAGTACTAAGGTCCATTCCGTAAAGGATACGGTTTTTCCGTTCATCGAGCGAAATTGATTGGAGCGTTGCTGGTTGATGACGCGGAAGTCTTTTTTTAATGCCGTGAGATCGGGTTGGCCAAAACCGACTTGTTCATCAAAGCGTAAAAATAAGCGAAAGCTATCGTTTTCAGTTATCTGCTTACGATCAACATTGGCGATAAGGTTAGCGGCTTGCGCGCTATTTCCAAGTGCTAAAAATAAACTTAAAGTGGTAATGATCGGCAGTAATATGGCTGTGAATATTGTATTTACCACGATACTTCTCCTTCGTCTTGCTGTTCACGTTGTTTATACTGGTATAAAAATTTGCGCTTTAATAGGCCACCAGGATCATCAGGGATCCGGTTTAACCACTGTTTGAGGGCTTGGCGTTCTTCTCGCGATAGCTCATCTTGCGGCGCTTCAGCTTCAGCAGGCTCAGAATCTTGCTGCTCTGATTCTTGACTGTCTGAGTCTTGGTTTTCAGAGTTCTGGTTTTCAGAGTTCTGCTTTTCAGAGTTCTGGTTTTCAGAATCTTGCTGCTCTGATTCTTGACTGTCAGAGTCTTGGTTTTCAGAGTTCTGGTTTTCAGAGTCTTGGTTTTCAGAGTCTTGGTTTTCAGAGTCTTGCTGCTCTGATTCTTGGCTGTCTGAGTCCTGGTTTTCAGAGTCGGATTTTTCCTGCTCTTGCTGCTTTAATAACTCTTCAACCAGTTGTTTATTAAAACTAGCATCGGAAAACGCTTCGTCCAAGGCGAGTGCTTTATCGTAAGCGGCAATCGCTTTTTCCAGCTCACCGGCATAGGCTAGGGCATTGCCGCGATTAAAGTGGCTATTAGCTTGCTCTTTAATTGGCGCATCGTCTTCTGCGATAAATAGCTCAGCCGCTTGCTGGTACTCCCCTGCGCGGTAAAGACTACTCGCTTTCCAGTTCGGATCATTAAACAGCTCAGCGGCCAAACGCGGGTCTTGCTCAAATACTTTTTGCCCTTGTTGATCCTTGGTTTGCCAAGCATCGTCCCAAACACTGGCCATACTGGTTTCGGGTTGAATACTGATGGCTAAAACAAGGCTCAATAACCAGCCACGGCGGAAAGACAGCGCCGCAATGGCAAGGATGAATATCAGCAGCCAATAACCTTGATCGGCCCATAGGTCGAATTGGCGTTCTAATGTGTTCAGTTGTTGGCCGTTCTGAGGGCGCTGGCTATTGGTCAAATCCTGTTGTAATAGGTATTGCCAATCTTGATCATCAAAGCTCATTTGATGCCAAGGAATATTCAGCTCGGCGGCTAACTGTTTGATCAAATGCAGTTCAAGTTTCGGTAATACAATATTACCTTGTCGATCACGTTTGAAACCTTGTCCTTGCATAGCAATCGGGGCGCCTTCTTCTGTACCTACAGTAAGCACAGACAGGTACCTTGCTTTATTACCGAGGGACTTGGCAATGCGTTTTATATCTTTTTGCTGTATGCCATCGGTAATTAATAGAAAATCTGCCTTGTTTAAGCCAGAGTCCATGACCAGCTTATTTGCTAGGGTTAATGCTTTATCCGGACGGCTGCCCATGGCTGGCATGATAAAAGGTGACAGCGCAGGGATGAGATTAATGATGGTATCAGCATCATCGGTCAGTGGCGTTACGGTATACGCATCACCGGCGTAAACGACTAAGGCGGTTAACCCTTCGTTGCGCTGCTTTAAAATATCAATGACTTTTTGCCTCGCACGGGTCGCGCGGTCAGGGCTTACATCTTGCGCCGCCATAGAAAGTGACATATCTAAAACTATGACTAAGGCATCTTCTTTTTTCTGCACAGGTTGGGGTAGTTGCTGCCAGGTTGGGCCTGCCAGCGCAATGCAAGCACATAACCAAGCCAATAATACCAACCATAATGGCCAGCGCGATTGCTCGCTAGGTACTTGGTCAAGTACGTGAGGCATAAGATTTTCATCGATAATTCCCTGCCAGCGGGCAGACGCTAAACGGCGCTTTAATAAGAAAATAAATAAGACTAAAGCGGGTATAAAGGCGCATAACCAGTAAGGGCGCAAGAGATGGAATTGAGAGAGAAATAATTCCATTAAGGCTTTCTCCTTGTGGTACTAGGTAATAACAGAGCCAGTTGACGGAAGGTGCCAATGCCTTGCAGTGCCATAATAAAGCTGATTAACAACGCGAGCGCCAATGGCCAATAATACACATTAATTTGCGGGCGAAATATTTCAGGATCTTTTTCAGTCGGTTCTAGCTGGTCGATCATGGTATAAATTTGTTCAAGCTCTTTACTATCTCTGGCGCGGAAATAATATCCACCAGTGATGTCGGCCATCTTCTGTAAAGTACCTTCATCGAGATCACGTGAAGGGTTGACTTGACGGGTCCCAAAGAAGCTAGAGACCTCCATAGCATCAGCCCCTAAGCCGATTGTATAAATTTTAACCTTACTCTGCTTGGCCAGTTCAGCCGCTTTTAACGGTTCTACTTCGCCAGCGGTATTCGCACCATCGGTGAGTAAGATAACGACTCGGCTTTGTTCGGGATTGGATTGTAAGCGTTTTATGGTTAAGCCAATCGCATCACCAATCGCGGTTTTTTTACCCGCTAAACCAATTTGAGCTTCATTCATTAAGGTTTGCACGGTTTGCCAATCAAAGGTGAGAGGCGCTTGTAAGTACGCCTGGCTGCCAAATAATACTAAGCCTAAGCGATCACCTTGGCGCTGACTAATAAAGTCATTTAATACTTTTTTAACGGTAAAGAGGCGGTTGACTGGGCGGTTTTGCCACTGCATATCTTCGATATCCATACTGCCTGATATATCAATGGCCATCATAAGGTCACGCCCAGAGGTCGGTAACTCAACTACATCCCCGAGAATATGAGGGCGCGCAAGTGCGGTGATTAAGCTTAGCCATAATAAGCTAGGCAAGATCAATTTTGGCCAAGTTGACTGGCTTTGTAATGGGCTCTGAATGGGGTGTGTTTGCCATAAAGTCAAATCAGGTACTTTCAGCGCTGCAGCTTGCTGCTTTACTTGAGGTAATAACCAATAGATGACCAGAGGAAGCGGCAATAAATAAAATGCCCAAGGCCAATGCCAATCAATCATTTGAACGTCCTGTGTGTAGCGTCTGTTGGTAAAGGTTCTGCATTTGAGGACTCTGCGTGGCTGAGTTCTGCTGGCGAGAGTACGGCTTGTGGGTCGATAATCGGGGCCTTATTACTTTTTAACCAGATAGCGCAAACGCGATACAGTTCATCGACGTTATATTGGCAATGAGCTTGATAGAGGCCTTCGCTAATAGCCGCGGTTAGGTCGGAGCTGAAAACGGCTTTATTACAGTAACTAATTAAAAAGTGGCTCCATGCCTGACCGGATAAACTGATCGCTTCTGGGTAATGGGTTAAGCAATAACGTTTTAGAATTTGATTGCACTGATGTAAAAATAGCTGAGAATCGTTATGGGTTTTGTAGTTTCCATACTCTTCATCTAATAAGGTTAACGCGGCTCGCTGTACGGCGTATTTTTTTCGATATTGCACATACAGAAATACGCTTACGGCGATCAAGGTGATCAATAAGATTGATACTAACCACCAGCCATAAGCCAGCGGCCACTCACTGATGCTGGGGGGTAAATGAATATCTTTAAGCTGGGAAAGATCCGGCATTATTTCTTTCCTTTTTTAATAATGGCTTGGCTAAGACCTAAACCCGAGCGTAACTCGCTAATGATGTCGTTCTGCGCTTGTAGGCTGATTAACGGCATGCCTAATTTTAACATGCGGTATTTCAAATCTTTTTGGCGCTGTAAAAAGGCTTGCTGGTATTGCAAACCTTGAGATTTAGAATAACACTCCAGCTGCATTTTTTGTTGTCCATCGGTTAATGGATAGCTGCCAAGAGGAAGAATGTTTTCTTCAAAGGCATCAGAGATGTTAATCGCGACTACGTCGTTATGCTTATTGATTTGATGCAGTTGGCGCTCACAATCTTGATCAAACCCTTGCCAGTCTGAAACAAAATAGATGCTGCTGCCGGGGCGAGCGACTCGGCGCGCATGGCGGCACATATCGGCTAACCGACTCGATGAGGTATTGTCGCTAGTCTGTTGCGGCGGATTAAACTCGGCAAGCTCATGCAATATATGCATTACTTGCTTACGTCCAGGCATGGGGCGAATATCAATTTCACGGCTATTATCAAACAATAATACGCCGATGCGATCGCCATTTTTTATCGCTGACCAAGAAAATAAACTAACCAGGTCTGCGGCTAATACCGATTTAAACGCGTACTGGGTGCCAAAAAACATGCTTGAGCGTAAGTCACAAATAACCATGATAGGGCGTTCGCGCTCTTCACGAAAAACCTTAATATGCGGCTGTTGGTTTCTCGCGGTGACGCGCCAGTCCATTGCGCGAATGTCATCCCCCGCTTGGTAGCTGCGCACTTCCGAAAAATCGACCCCACGGCCTCTAAGATTCGAGGTATGGATGCCCGACATCTCATTGAGCACTTTCTTTTGCTTATGAATCGGTAATAAATTCGCCAGGTGTCGAAGCGCTACCAGATTGTCGGTGGTGATGATGGCACCCGCCGATAAACGTTGGTTATTTGTCTGAGCCATGAATGTATCCTTCAGTCTTTCTCGACGTTTTTGGCTTAGGCGACGGGCACACGAGTGATTAATTCATTAATCACCTTATTGCTCGTCATACCACTGGCTTCGGCTTCAAAGCTTAATAGAATACGGTGGCGTAATACGTCGTGGGCGATGGCTTGTACATCGTCTGGGCTGACAAAGTCGCGGTTATTTAACCAAGCGTGAGCGCGAGCGCAACGCTCTAAAGCAATGGTGCCTCGTGGGCTAGCACCATAATCGATCCAGTTGGCAATATCTTCACCATACTGTTGTGGACGACGGGTAGCCATGACCAGCTGCACTATGTACTTTTCTACCGATTCACTTAAATGCAGATTTAAGGTTTCTTGGCGAGCGGCAAAAATATCCGCTTGGGTCATTTTCTCAGCTCGAATTGGAGCTTGTTCCATGGCTTCGCCACGGACTAAACGTAAAATTTTCTGTTCGGCTTCAGCATCCGGATAATCAATCACTACATGCATTAAAAAACGGTCAAGTTGAGCTTCCGGTAATGGGTAAGTGCCTTCTTGTTCAATTGGATTTTGGGTTGCCATGACTAAAAACAGTTTTTCCAGTGCCATGGTATTGCCACCTACTGATACTTGGCGTTCTGCCATCGCTTCTAATAGGGCGCTTTGCACTTTTGCTGGCGCGCGGTTGATTTCGTCTGCCAGAATTAAATTGTGAAAAATAGGCCCTTGCTGAAACTTAAAGCTGCCTTCTTCGGGGCGATAAATTTCAGTACCGGTAATATCGCCAGGTAGCAAGTCTGGAGTAAATTGAATGCGCTTGAAATCGCCTTCAATATGATCCGCTAAGGCATTAATAGCTTTAGTTTTGGCTAAACCAGGGGCACCTTCAACTAGGAGGTGGCCATCAGCTAAAAGGGCGATCAATAAGCGATCAATTAGGTGTTGTTGGCCAATAATGTTGGCGCTCAATGCTTGCTGTAGCTGTTGAAATCCCTGCTGCATTTTGCTGCTCACTCTATTTGCGATGTAATTATTTGATTTCATACGATTTTATTGAATGAAACGCTCAGGTCAATGCCTCTGAGGAATGATATTGGCAAAAGTTCATCAGTAAACACGAATATTATCAATGATTAATTTTTCTATCTGAATGAATTCAAACGCTAATAAATAACTTTGGTCTAAGCTAAAAGTAAAGAACCATCATGCCAGAATTAGTAGGAATAGCTTTCATGATTAAGAGCAAATTAATGGATAAGCCAGATTTGACCGCTTTAGAGCGCTTAATTGATGAGCGTAATGATAAGGAGCAGGCTAAGCGCATTAAGCTTTTTGCTGAGTTGTATTATGACGGAGCACCGGCGGTAGAGTTGAATCAGCGTAACCCAGAAGATTTATATGGCGCGACAGTATCGTGTTGGTTGTTTATTCAGCAGCACAATACGGAACAGCCTAAGGTTCGGGTTTTTAATCCAGATTTTGAAGCCCACGGCTGGCAATCGACCCATACGGTTATTGAAGTGCTTGCACAAGAGATGCCTTTTTTAATTGACTCAGTACGGTTGGAATTAAACCGTCGGCAGATGTCGATTCATTCGATTAATTCATGTGTTGCTCATGTAGAACGTGATGCTAAATACAAGGCAAAAAAATCGTCTCCTTTACTTGAGGCTTCGGCTAAGAGTTTAGCGGAGGCAATCATCTATATTGAGGTTGATCGCCATAGTGATAGCGCCATGTTGGAGGACTTGGCGAATACCTTAATAGAAATTGTTAATGAGGTGAGTCACTGTGTCGCAGACTTTGGTGCCTTAACGGATAGGGTAGATGCAGTTGCTGAGGAACTGAATCATTTGCCTTGTGATAAATCCAAAAAAGAGATTAAAGAATCCCAAAATTTCTTATCTTGGTTGGGGGATCAGCATTTCACATTTTTAGGTTGTGATGAGTTTACCATCGAGAAAAAAGGCGATAAAACCTACATTGTACGTGATGAAAGTTGTGATTTGGGGTCCTTTAGATTTCAACAAATGGGTAACAAGCGGCGCACTCTTGAAGAATTACCCAGTGAAATTAAAGCCTTTGTGATGAGCGCTGAAATAATCAACTTCTTTAAGTCTGGCGAGCGTAGTCGAGTTCATCGACCTGCTTACCCAGATTACATCGTGATTAAACGTTTTAATGATAAAGGTGAAGTGGTTGGTGGGATTCGCTTTATGGGCTTATATACATCGATGGTTTATATCGAAAGTCCAAATAATATTCCCATCATTCGTCAAAAGATACAGCAAGTGCGTGATCTCGCAGGGTTTGATCAAGGCAGTCATAGTAGTAAAGAGCTGAATCGTATTTTGGAGGTATACCCAAGGGATGAATTAATACAATCCACCTCTGAGCAGTTATATCGAACTTCCTTAGGGATTCTTAATATTCAAGAGCGCCGGCAAACGCGGGCGTTCTTGCGCAAAGGTACCTACGGCAAGTTTCTGTATTGCTTGGTCTATACCCCGAGGGATATTTATAATACTGAGCTGCGAACGAAAATCCAAAAAGTATTAGAAGAGGCCTGTGACCCTGATTTTGTTGAATTTAATACTTATTTTTCCGAATCGGTACTGGCGCGTACACATTTTGTTTTACGCTTAAAAAATAGCGAAAGCGGTGATCTAGATCATGCTGAGATTGAGCATAAGATTCAGCAGGCTGCACGCAGTTGGGGGGATGATTTACATGCCTCATTAATCGAGCTGGTGGGTGAGGAACGTGGCAATCGTTATCATCAATATTACCGTAATGCTTTTCCTGCGGGCTACCGTGAGGATTTTGGTTCTCGTACTGCCGTGGCTGATATTCAGCATATTGAGGGCTTACGTTCGGATCCAGAAAAAGGCATTGCGATGAGTTTTTATCGCGAGCTAGAGGAAGGCGATAATCAGTTGCGTTTTAAGCTGTTTAATCTTGAGCATGTATTGCCGCTATCGGATGTCTTGCCTATTTTAGAGCATCTAGGATTGCGGGTGATCGGTGAGCATCCTTATGGTCTGCAATATGACGATGGTAGTACCGTCTGGATCCATAATTTTTTGCTGGAATATACCTTGGCCGAGCGTATTGATATGCAGGCGGTTAAGTGTTTATTTCAAGACACATTCAAAAATATTTGGCATGGACATGCCGAAAGTGATGGCTTTAATAAGCTGGTTTTAGGCTCTGAATTAAGCTGGCGCGATATCGCCATGCTGCGCGCCTATGCGCGCTATATGAAGCAAACTCGATTTGGTATTAGTGAAATATACATTGCCGAAACGTTAGGGCGTTATATCGACATTAGCCGCTTATTAGTCAAGGCATTTGAAGTGCGATTTGCCTTGCATATGACGTGGACAGAAGAGCAGAGAGAGCTGGCGTTCGATGAGATTCAGCGAGAAGTGATGGCCGCCCTAGATCATGTTGAGCAGTTAAATGAAGATCGAATAATACGTCGTTATTTAGAGTTAATTAAAGCGACCTTACGCACGAATTTTTATCAGTGTGATGACGAAGGCAATGCCAAGGATTACATCGCGCTTAAGCTCGACCCTCACAAAATTAGTGCTATGCCACTGCCAAGGCCCATGTTTGAGATTTTTGTCTATTCTCCACGGGTTGAAGGGGTGCATTTACGCGGTGGTAAGGTTGCTCGAGGTGGCTTGCGTTGGTCCGATCGTAATGAAGATTTTCGTACTGAGGTGCTTGGCTTAGTGAAAGCTCAGCAAGTTAAAAACGCTGTGATTGTTCCGGTTGGGGCTAAAGGCGGTTTTGTCGCGAAAAACTTAACTCAAACCATGACCAGAGATGAGACGCTGGAAGAGGGAATTGCGTGCTATAAAATATTCATCAGTTCGCTATTGGATGTGACCGATAATTTAGTCGATGGGGTGGTTGTCCCCCCACAAGACGTGATACGTCATGATGGGGATGATGTGTATTTAGTCGTGGCGGCGGATAAGGGAACCGCGACCTTCTCGGATATTTCCAACGCTATAGCGATCAAGCGCGGGTTTTGGTTAGGGGATGCGTTTGCATCCGGTGGCTCTATTGGTTATGACCATAAAAAAATGGGCATTACCGCACGGGGGGCTTGGGTCTCGGTGCAGCGTCATTTTCGCGAGCGTGGTTTGAATGTGCAAGAAGAGGATTTCACGGTCGTAGGCATAGGGGATATGGCCGGTGATGTGTTTGGTAATGGCATGTTGTTATCGAACCATATTCGATTGACCGCGGCGTTTAACCATATGCATATCTTTGTCGACCCTAATCCCGATTCGGCCAGCAGTTTTATTGAGCGTAAGCGTTTATTTGAACTGCCTAGGTCTACTTGGGATGATTATGATAAAGGATTAATTTCAAAAGGGGGGGGCGTCTTTTCACGCAGTGCAAAATCGATCAAAATTAGCCCGGAAATGAAAGAGCGCTTTGCCATCAAAGAAAGCTCTCTGGCGCCACTGGAATTAATTAAAGCCCTGTTATTAGCCCCTGTTGATTTGCTTTGGAATGGGGGGATTGGAACTTATATCAAAGGCAGTAGCGAAAGCCATGCAGATGTGGGAGATAAGGCCACGGATGCAGTACGGATTAATGGCAATCAGGTGCAGGCTAAGGTGATTGGTGAGGGCGGCAACTTGGGTATGACTCAGCTAGGGCGGGTAGAATATGCTTTGGCGGGAGGAGCTTCCTATACCGACTTTATTGATAATGCCGGCGGTGTTGACTGTTCAGATCACGAAGTCAATATCAAGATTATGTTGAATGAAATCGTGGCCTCAGGTGATATGACCATGAAGCAGCGGAACCTGCTCTTTATGAACATGACCGATGCGGTGTCTGAGCTGGTATTAACCAATAATTATCGACAAACCCAGGCCATTGCACTGGCCTATCGTGAATGTGAAGGGCGTATTGATGAGTACGTGCGCTTGATTCATGATTTCGAAGAATCCGGTAAGTTAAACCGAGCCTTAGAATATTTGCCCGATGAAGAAACCATTGCCGAGCGAAAAATTAAGGGGATTGGCCTAACTAAACCTGAATTGTCGATATTGATTTCTTATGCTAAGGCTGATTTAAAAGAAAAATTGAATCTTGAAACCATTAGTCAAGACCCCTACCTGAGTAAGATCGTTGGGACCGCTTTCCCAAAAACTCTCGTTGATGATTATCATGGCCCTGTTATGAATCATAAATTGCGCTCTGAGATTGTGGCAACACAGCTGGCCAATGATATGGTGAATTATATGGGCACTACCTTTGTTAATCGTTTAGCGGAATCGACTGGAGCAACGGTAGTTGAGGTGGCTCGGGCTTATGTGGCCGCACGTGATGTATTTGGTTTGCATGAACTATGGTCAAAGATTGAAGCGTTGGACTATAAAATTCCGGCTGACGTGCAAGCTGAAATGATGAGTCGTTTAATGCGCTTGGTGAGACGAGCAAGTCGTTGGTTCTTACGCAATCGCCGTACTGATATGGATGTGGCAACGGAGGTCGAGTCATTTAAAGCCAGTGCCGACTCGGTGAGCAAACACTTGTCACACTGGTTGCAAGGTTCGACATTAGAATCGTGGCAATCTCGTTTTGAACAATATTCTACAGAAGGTGTGCCGGATGAGGTTGCGGCCATTGCGGCAGGGGCAAGCTCTTTGTTTTCTGCGCTAGGGATCATTGAAGCTTCGCATCAAACTAAGCGCACCGTTGAGCGCGTCGCGGAAGCCTACTTCTGTGTCGGTGAATCCTTGTCGTTAAACTGGTTTTCCGAGCAAATAAATAATTTAGAGGTTCACTCCCATTGGCAGGGCTTAGCAAGGGAGGCATTTCGTGATGATATGGATTGGCAGTTGTGCTCGCTGACGGTATCGGTATTAAGCAGTGACGAGGCCGCTGATTTACCCATGGATGAGTTGATGGCGCAGTGGAAGACAGCGCATCCTAATTTGGTTAAGCGTTGGCAACGTATGCTGGATGAATTGAGGGCGTCAAATCGAGTTGAGTACGCTATGTATTCAGTTGCCTTGCGCGAGCTATTAGACTTGGCTCAAGCTAGTAAACATCAATCGGCAGAGTGCAGAATCGTGTAAAGTTCAAACCCTCAGTGATGAGGGTTATTTTGAGCTTGTTGAGTGATCATCAAAGCTGGCAGATGGCAATTTTTAGTGGTGGTTTGCCGTCTGGGCTTGGGAAGTCGGCATCGGGTAATAATATTTCAATGCTCTTTAAGGGGCGCCCTGCTTTAATTGCGCAGCGTTGTAAGGATGCTAACCACTCATCGCGGTCAACTTGGGCAACGTTATTGCAGCATATTAACTGCCCACCTGCTTTAGTTGCTAATAAACTCGGCTTGAAAAGTGATTGGTAATCACGAATTAAATCGACATTGCCAAATGGACTTTTTGCCCAGCGTGGAGGGTCTAAAAAAACAAGGTCAAATTGCTCGGGTTTGTGTTTAGGGTATTTAGGCAGCTTTTTACCACGGCGTACGCTAATGGGCATATTGGCAAATTGCTTGATCGCAGGGAATACATCGGATTGAATGAATTCAACTTGATCGAGCTGGTTCAGTTTGGCGTTTTCCATCCCGACCGCTAGCGAAGATTCTGCAAAATCGACATTCACGACACGTTGAGCGCCACCGGCTGCCGCTGCAATGCCGATACCGCAAGTATATGAGAATAAATTCAGCACAGTCTTGCCTTTACTGTGGGCTTTCATGTAGCGCCGACCGGCGCGCAGGTCTAAAAATAGCCACGGGTCTTGCCCTTGGTGGCGACCTTGTATGCGATATTTCACCCCGAGTTCATGGGCTTCCATCGGGCTGCTATCTAAGGTGTGGCTGTGGTTATCTGAATCTTGAATGCGAGAGTTATCACGACTACGATCGTTGTAGACTAGGTGTAAGTCGGGAAATTCTTGCGATACAAACTCTTTAACTTGCCCGAGTTGTTCATCGACTAAGGCTTGGTGAAAGGTCTGTAAGATTATTAGTGGCCCATAGCGATCTAAAGTAGTGCCGGGTAGACCTTCAACAGTACCATGAAAGATACGATAGCAATCAGTATGTTCTTGTTGCCACTGAGCTTGTAGCTCGCGACGAGCTTGCCAAGCTTGGCTAAGTAGTTTTTTTAATTCATTCATGCCGCATTCTATCAGCTAAGGAGGGGGGCTAGAAGGCCGTATGTCTTTGCTCTAGTGTTAAAACCTGCGACTTGCGGAATAATCTAGGTTGGCTATTATCCCGTTTATGAAAGAAATCATTGTCAGCTTACATATCTCTCGGGAGGACTACCTCACCTTTTATCAAGGCCAGGTGCAAACGGTTGTGGCCACAGCAGTGGATGGCCGAGTGGTACGGTTTCCCGCCGCTATCTTGAAAAACGTGGTGGGTCATGAAGGCATTCATGGCACCTTTAAAATACGTTTTGATGGCAATAACAAGTTCGCCGGAATTACGCGCTTGCCGTAAATGAGATGTTCGTTACTCCAAGGCTTTAATCGTTTATAAATAAGCCCTTTTGTCGTATAATGCGCGCAATTTTTAAGCGTATTCACAGAATTCAAAAGGCGAAGGTAATGTCAGGTCTCGATTGGTACGGTCTAGTACGAAAAGTAATGTTCAAAATGGGTGGAGAAACCTCCCATGAACTGGGCCTTGATATGCTTGGCGCGGCTGAACGTTTATCTTTGCTTTCTTATATTGCTCCTAAAATTCCAGCGTGCCCGGTAGAGGTGATGGGTATTACCTATCCTAACCCTGTGGGGTTGGCGGCAGGCTTGGATAAAAATGGTGATTACATTGATGCTTTTGCGCGTTTAGGTTTTGGTTCTATCGAAATTGGCACCATTACACCTCGCCCTCAGCCGGGTAACCCTAAGCCACGTTTGTTCCGCATTGCTGAAAAACAAGCGATCATCAATCGCATGGGATTCAATAATAAGGGTGTTGACCATCTTGTTGAACAGGTAAAAAAAGCCAAGTTTAGCGGTGTTTTAGGCATCAATATTGGTAAGAACTTTGATACTCCGGTTGAAAAAGCGGTTGATGATTACCTCATTTGTTTGAATAAGGTCTATCAGTACGCGACCTACATTACGGTGAACATTTCGTCGCCGAATACGCCTGGACTTCGTGATTTGCAGTTTGGTGATACTCTTGATGAGCTATTAGCGCCGATTAAAGCACGTCAATTGGAGCTCGCTGAAGAATTTGGTTACAAGCCTGTATTAGTTAAGATCGCACCGGATATGGATGAAGAAAACGTTCATCTGGTAGCAGAGACCCTGATTAAAAATAATATTGATGGTGTTATCGCCACCAATACTACTTTATCTCGCGAAGGGGTAGAGGGGCATAGGTTTGGTAATGAAGCGGGTGGTTTAAGTGGCGCGCCATTAGAAGAATCCGCGACAGAAACCGTGGCGGCTTTGGTTGCGGCTCTCGAGGGCAAACTGCCAGTAATTGGGGTGGGTGGTATTTTAGATGGTGCGGGTGCGGTTGAAAAAATCGATGCCGGTGCACAATTAATACAGGTCTATAGCGGCTTTATTTATCGTGGTCCTGAGTTAATTCGTGAATGTGTCGATGCGATTGCTGCTCGCTTTGCCAGTAATAAATAAAAATAGTTAAAAGAATGCCTAGACTTTTTCTAGGCATTCTTTTTTTGCACTGTCTCCCTGATGAGGAGATCTGAGTTGCGTATTTTTTAGCGAAATCTTTAAGTGATTATTAAAGAGTCACTAGAGTGTCAGTTTGTGAATGCCAGAAACGCCCGTCATTCCGTCCCAGTTATCAGATCGACCTTCTCTCCAGCCAGACATCCATGACTCATGGGCTGAGCCTACTGGGGCAAGATCTTTGGAGCGACGCTCGGCGCCTGCGATGTAGCCACGGGTAAATGCGCGTTGCTGTTGATCGCGTTTCTGTTTCTTCATAGAGTATCCTCACTCGAATTATTGAAAACAGTGAGCCTGCTAAGCTAGTAGTTACGAATAACTAACATCTTACAAGGCTTTGGTCTGGCATTAAGAATGAACACTCCAAGTTCTCAATGCCATGACATGTTGTACCGCGTTATTGGCTTGGCTGTTAACGATTATTTTTTTCTATTAAACCTGATTCTTAAAAGAATCGGTTATTTGACATATTAGGTGTGCAGAGCATGCAAGAATTAACAAAAGGCCAACCACAAGAGTTATTTGCGGTATGCCCCAAAGGTGTAGAACAGCTTTTAGCCGATGAAATCAGGCAGTTGGGTGGTGAGGTGATTAAAGAAAATCACCTAGGTGTGCGCTGGTTAGGTGATCTTGAATTGGCCTATCGCTTTTGTTTATGGACGCGTTTAGCGACACGTCTATTATTACCATTGAAAGAATGTCAGGTAGACAATGTAGACCATATGTACGAGGTGGCGTACGACATCCCATGGTCTGAACTATTCAGTGTTGATAACAGCATTCGCATCGATTTTCATGGTAAATCTGAATTTGTGAATAATACCCAGTTTGGTGCGCAGAAAATAAAAGATGCGATTTGTGATCGTTTTCGCGCCGATGTGGGCGCTCGCCCTGATGTGTCAAAAGACGCAGATGTAAAAATTGAAGTGCAGTTGCGCCATGGCCGTATCACCATTAGCTTAAATTTTGCTGGTGATAGCCTGCATAAGCGTGGTTATCGCTTAATCCCAGGACAGGCGCCGTTAAAAGAAAACCTAGCAGCGGCGTTATTGGTGCGTGCTGGTTGGCCTGAGCGCGCCGCTAAGGGTGAGAACTTGCTGGATCCTATGTGTGGCTCAGGAACCTTATTAATTGAAGGTTTATTAATGGCTGCGGATATTGCCCCAGGCCTTAATCGCCGAGTACAAGGTTTTGAAACCTTAAAAATGCATGATCGCGCATTATGGCAAGAGATTGTCGTAGAGGCGCGTCAGCGTCGTACCGATGGTTTGGCAAAATTAGAGAGTCAGTTCTTTGGTTATGATAGTAACCCGGATCAAATAGAAGCGACACTGTCTAACTTCTCCCGCGCCGGTACAGGGGATGAGGTTTTGGATGACAATGTTCAGATTCAGTCTAAGCCTTTCCAGCAGTTATGGTTGCGTGAAAAGACGATTAAAAGTGGTGGCCTGATTATTTGTAACCCACCTTATGGTGAGCGCCTCAGTGAATTACCTCAGCTGGCACCTCTGTATAACGACTTGAATGAGATTACTCGCGCCACGTTACCCGATTGGGGAATGGCGATGATTACCGGTAATGTTGATCTGGCGCGCAGTATTCGCCGTCCATTGCATAAAAAGTACAGCCTTTATAATGGCGCGATTCCTTGTACCTTTTTAGTATTTAATGCCTGTGATGAACGTTCCATGGTCGAGTTAACGACTGCGATTAGAGGCCCAGTTGAGGCTTTTGCTAACCGCTTGAAGAAGAACTTGAAACCCTTGCGTAAGTGGGCCAAGCGCGAAAATATTAGTTGCTATCGTATTTATGATGCCGATTTGCCGGAATATTCCGTCGCTATCGATATGTATAATGATTGTCTGCACGTACAGGAATACGTGGCACCTAAGACGATTGATCCCGATAAGGCCGAGCGCCGCATTTTAGATCTTTTGGCCGTACTACCCGAAGTGACGGGTATTGCTGCTGAAAATATTGTTTTGAAACGGCGTGAACGCCAGTCGGGTAAGAAGCAATATCAGCGTCGTGGTGATTTCCAGCAGGAAGCCGAAGCGCGCCGCATGGAGGTCATCGAAGGTAATGCTAAAATTTGGGTAAATCTGCAAGATTACCTAGATACGGGCTTGTTTTTGGATCACCGTCCTACGCGTCTGAAAATAGCATCATTAGCGAAGGGTCAGCGTTTCTTAAACTTATTCTGTTATACCGCAACCGCTAGTGTGCATGCCGCCGTTGCAGGGGCTAAGACCACGACCTCGGTTGATTTATCGAAAACCTATTTGGCTTGGGCAGAAGATAACTTCCGCTTAAATGGATTTTTGAAAAATACGACCCAAGGTAACCAAGGTAAGGTGGCCGCCATGCACTCACCGAATGGGACTAAAGGCAGCTCTCGAAGCGCGAGCAATCCTTGGGGGCAGACGGAAGCGGAAAAGAAAGATGAAAAGCATAAGTTCATCGAAGCTGATTGCCGTGAGTGGTTAAAAACGATACAGGGTCAGACTGAAGAAGAGAAATATGACCTGATTTTTATGGATCCACCGACTTTTTCAAATTCAAAGAAAATGGAAGGGGTATTGGATATTCAACGCGATCATGTTGAATTGATAGAGTTGGCCATGGCGCGGCTAACAAAACATGGTCTTTTGATCTTCTCCAATAACCTACGTAAGTTTGAAATGGATGAGGATGCACTAAAAGGGTTCACTGTGGAAAATGTAAGCGCTAAATCAGTGCCTAACGATTATGCCCGTCGCGCGAATATTCACCACTGTTTTGAAATTCGCCATACTAAGAAAAAATAAAGCTTCCTTCTAGGGCGCTTCATTACTGGTTTTGCACTGTAATGAAGCGTTTTCTTATCTTTACTATCTGCCAATGATGACAAATTGGTATGAAATCTGCTTTGCTAGTCAAAAGTTACATAATCGACCGTTTATTAGGACTGTCGGAATTATTACTGCTCTCGTATTAAGATGAGAGCAGTACAAATTTTACCTTAAAGTTAAAAGAAGAGGCTGAAACGTGACGATTGAAAGCGTAGCAAGTGTAAGTAGTGCGGTAGAAACTTTAGTGCAAAGTTCTAATACCCTGTTTATTTTATTAGGTGCGATCATGGTTTTGGCCATGCACGCAGGGTTTGCCTTCTTAGAAGTGGGCACGGTTCGCCATAAGAACCAGGTAAACGCCTTGGTTAAAATCTTAACCGACTTTGGTATTTCAACCATAGCCTATTTCTTTATTGGTTATCAGATTGCGTATGGCATGGATTTCTTTGTCGGCGCGACTGAGTTGGTAGCCAGCAACGGTTACGAACTGGTTAAGTTTTTCTTCTTATTAACCTTTGCCGCTGCGATTCCAGCCATTGTATCCGGTGGTGTGGCAGAGCGTGCTAAGTTCTATCCTATGCTCATTGCGTCCTCTTTGATTGTGGCCTTGGTCTATCCATTTTTTGAGGGCATTATCTGGAACAGTAACTCAGTTTTGGGTTTTAATTTTCAAGCCTGGTTAGAAGCTAGCTTTGGCGCTGGTTTTCATGATTTTGCCGGTTCTATTGTGGTGCACGGTGTAGGTGGCTGGATTGGCTTTGCTGCAATCATGATATTAGGTTCGCGTAAAGGCCGCTATCGTGATGGTCGTGTCGTCGCATTCGCGCCTTCGAATATCCCATTTTTAGCGCTAGGCGCTTGGATCCTAGCCGTTGGTTGGTTTGGTTTTAATGTCATGTCAGCACAAACTATGGATGGTATGTCAGGCCTAGTGGCGGTGAACAGTTTAATGGCTATGGTGGGTGGTACGATTGCCGCTATGGTGGTTGGTAAAAAAGACCCAGGCTTTATTCATAACGGCCCATTGGCAGGTTTAGTTGCGGTATGCGCAGGCTCGGATGTTATGCACCCAATTGGTTCATTGGTAGTGGGTGCGGTAGCCGGTGGTTTATTCGTATTTGTATTTACTCTGGTGCAAAACAAATTTCCTAAGTTCGATGATGTATTAGGGGTTTGGCCATTACATGGTTTGTGTGGCTTGTGGGGGGGTATTGCTGCCGGTATCTTTGGTCTTGAAGCGTTTGGTGGAATGGGCGGTGTGAGCTTTATGTCTCAGCTTATCGGTTCGCTGGCGGGTATCTTGGTTGCTGTAATCGGTGGTTTCTTGGTTTATGGCATTGTCGATAAGATTGTAGGTATCCGTTTGGACGAAGAATCTGAGTTTAACGGTGCTGATTTATCGATTCATAAAATTGGTGCTAATTCTGACGATTAATGCTTTTAGGTAATTCTTAGAGTCTAGATGAAAAGGGCCAGCTTAAGCTGGCCTTTTTTGTGCCTATTCATTTTCAGGGATTAGCAAAAGTAGCAGTTATATTCAACCTATCCATGTAGAATGCCTATTTAATCGACCGATCAGCTGTTTGTGGCTGAGATGTAGGCCTGTAGGAACCCCATGAAAAAAACTTTCTCGTTGACCCACCCTAAAATTAAGACTGCCCGTCTAGTAGACTCAATTAAGCATGACATTAGAAAATACCTAGGTAGGGAGCGTAGAAAGGCGTTGCCCGAAGGGACTGATTATTGGACTTTTGATTGTCAATTTGGCGCTTCAATAGATACTGCAGAAGATATATATACCTCTGAAATCAATCAGTATATTGATGGTGCGGTTGCGCAAGGGTTAACCGAAATCTATATCGTAATTCTTGCACGAGCGGCTATTCATAAGCCAAAATAAAAGTTACTTATGATGCTATAGCGATCTTTTGGTAAGCATCGATAATGGCATTTAACGCTAAGTTCTTTTCATCGCAATGCTTTACACCACGCTGCATGCGTCGGTAATGCTGGAGGGTTTGCGCGAGATATTCTTGTCCCTCCTGCGGGTTGGTATGCCAGATAGTCTCACCTACGGGGGTGATAAAAGACCCTTTAGCTGAGTGAGTTTGCTTATTCGACAATAAAAGTATCTCGTAAAAGCGGTTATTTTCTTTCACTAAAACTTCTTCTTTTAACCTCATATTTAAGCTGATTAATTGTTGTCTAACATGGTACAGCTGGTGTACAGGGCAGATTAAAAAATCTATGTTCTGATTAGGGTTTGTTTGCGCTATTTCTGTCACCAGTTGCGCCATTAGGTCACCACCAATGCCGGCGATTATGACTAGATGTTTGATGTCAGCGCCGTCTACGTCTAAAGGGAGCTTGGCAATATCTAGGCAGTGAGTATGCCACCTACATGCAGGGTTAGCCGGAAAATATTGTTCCAGCTTTTTGCTGAGAGAGTCAATTAACTCTGGCACGATATCAACGAGGTGAATATCCGCCGCGGCTTGCCGCTGAATCAAGCTTGCCCCTAATAATCCATGATCACAGCAACAATCCCAAATGTGATGGTAACCCGGTGCAACCATGTCTGCGATTTGTGTTAATCGTTTTTTCAGTTTCAAATGAATACCTTGTGAGCCATTGAGATAGCGAGTATTTGGCGAGATTTAGTGGGGGCAACTGATATGTTTAATACAGTCTAGGCATTGGCCATTATATCGTGTCTGGTTGCTTGTGCGAATAAACGAAATGAAAGTGGCTGGAAGCGAAGGACTTGTACTAGTATTAATCAGGAAAGCTATGTCACGGCTTTATAATACCTACTGGAGAAGGCCTAATGGAAGGGAAGCGAGTAATCATTGCCGGTGATTCAAGTATTGGCTTGTGCCTAGCCAAGCAGCTGATTGATCAGGGTGCTTGGGTCGTGGTCGCGGCCCGAGATATTATAAAACTAGAAAAAGTGATGAGCGAGCTTGGAGTAAAAGCATCGGCTTATGAGCTGGATACCAGTAATGAGCAAGCGGTTATTCAATTTTTTAGCGAGCTAGGCCGTTTTGATCACTTAGTTTCTAGTATTAAAGTTGCACACCTTAATGCGTCATTTAAACAAACGAAAAGCTTAGCTACCCATAAGGCATTTGAAACTAAATTCTGGGGGCAATATTATTTGGCGCGCCATAGTATTGAGAATATCGCCCCAGGTGGCAGTATTGTTTTGACCTCTGGTATGACATCTTCTCGGCTCTATTCTGGATTTTCCGGAGCAGCAGCGATTAACGGTGCCATTGAGTCGTTAACCAAATCGTTAGCGGTAGAGTTGGCACCGATTCGAGTAAATGCGGTTGCCCTTGGCTTTATTGAACGCTTCGATCATGACCTAGAGCGTTTGGCTCAAGTGGTAAAACTCGGTGGCAGAATGCTAGTGGATCGCTTGGGTAGCCAAGATGAGGTCGCGAGTGCTTATCTTTATTTATTGAACAATGCTTACGCTAACGGTACTGTCTTAAATGTCGATGGTGGTGGGGTATGCGTTTGATTAATCAGAGGAATAGTATATGGCTCAATTTATATTGACGTATCTTGGTGGTGACAAGCCAATAACGCCCGAAGCGGGTAAACAACACTTTGCTGAATACCAGCAGTGGTTAAGTGACTTAGGTAATGCGGTGATTAGCCCGGCTAATCCACTCAAAGATACAACCTTGGTTTTGCCTAATGGAAAAACTGAACGCAGAAGTGCAACAGGTATGTCGGGTTATACTATTATTGAAGCGGATGACCTAGAAGCCGCGTTAGAAATGGCAAGGTTTTGCCCTTTTTTACGCATTAATGGCACCTTGGAAGTCTCTGAGCTGATACCTATGTCTATCTAATATGTCTTCAACATTATTGTGATATTAGAAGTGCTATTAAAAGCCGCTTGTTTCGAAAGCCTAAATCTACGAAAATTGCTCACTATTCCAATTCCTCATAACAGATCGAGTCTATTTTGCTGAGCTATCGCCACTCTTATCATGCGGGTAATTTCGCAGATGTGTTAAAGCATATCGTATTAATTGAATGTCTTGAGCATTTCAATAAGAAATCTGCACCGTTTGATTATATCGATACCCATTCTGGGGCGGGTTTGTACGATTTACGTTCAGCAAATGCCAATAAAACGGCAGAATATAAAGAAGGTATTGCCAAGCTTAAACGCATCGACTTGCCAGAGTTGGCTCATTACTTTGATGTCATCGAAGCCTTGAATCAACAGCAGGCTGTTAATAAAGAAGGCCGTAGCAAGGGGCTAAATTTTTATCCGGGTTCACCGGCTATTGCCCATCATTATGTCACTCAGCCCGAGCGCCAAAAAGATAAAGCATGGTTGTTCGAATTGCATAGCAGCGATTTTCGACTGCTTGCTGAATCTATGGCGACAGACTCGAAGGCCCTTGCTCGCAAAATACGCATTAAACAAGAAGACGGTTTGAAAGGATTGTTAGGACTTGTGCCACCGGTCAGTCGCCGTGCTTTGGTATTAATTGATCCCTCTTATGAAGTGAAAACGGATTACCGCGAGGTGATTGACGCCGTCATTAAGGCACATAAAAAGTTCAGTAGTGGCACTTATGCTATCTGGTATCCCGTCGTTGAGCGCAAGCGAGTCGATACCATGTGGCGTAAATTGAAAGCGGCTGGTATTAAAAATATTGATCAATATGAGCTGGGTTTAGCCGAAGATAGCCATGAATTGGGGATGACCTCGGCGGGTATGATAGTAATTAACCCACCTTGGACGCTAAAAAAGACCCTTGCTAAGGTGCTGCCTAAATTGGTTAAGCAGCTTGATCGTGGTGATGGTCACGCTTTTAGTTTATGTCAGACCTTGGTCGAAGAATAAACCAATAGGCTTTGCGCGTATCGTATTTTAAGGCTGTATGTTGAAGTAAATCGAAATACATAATGCGATAAACAAAAGCCCAGATAAAAACTGCCAAGGACGGCTGGGATGAGAGTTTAATAGCGCAGTATTATAGGTCTTTTTATATTTAGGGTTTGGGTGCTCTATTTCGTATAAAAATTCCGATACATCACCGTGACGTTCCCCAGGTTCAAAACGCAACGCTTTCTTCATCGCACCATCCAGCCATACTGGAACCAGTGGGTTCAACTCATAGCTTGGTGTATAGCGAGTTTTCAAATAGCTACTTTTAGTTCGACACTCTTCCAACTTGCCAGAAAATGGCAGTTTATTCGTTAGCATCTCAAATAAAATCACCGCAATAGAAAAGATATCACTTTGCGGTAAGCTTTGGCCTTCTAATACGGCTTCCGGTGCGGCGTAGGTGGCGGTGCCTAAAATGCCATCGCGCTCAAGAGGGGTCGCTATTTCGGCGATGGCCTTAACATGACAAGAACCAAAGTCGATAATCTTAGCCTCACCATTTTGATCGAGCATAATGTTGCCAGGTTTTAAGTCTTGGTGAATGGTTTCGCGCCGATGAAAGGCACGTAGCCCTTTCAGGACTTGTTGAATGATGACAATCACATTTTGCACTGGTGGATTAGGGTTTTCTTTAATCCACTGCTCCAAGGTGATGCCTTCAATATATTCGGTCAAATAATATAAATACTGCTTAGGGCGGCTAAAGCCCGCAATTTTCAAAACGTGGGGGTTATTAATGCGATTGCCAATCCAGCTCTCTAAAATAAATCTTTCTATATAAGCGGCATCGTCATTGTAATTGACCGATGGCGTTTTCATGCAATAGGTTTCACCACTTTCAATGTCAGTCACTTTATAAAGCTGGCTACGATTACTGGCGTGTAGTTCTTTATCGATACGTAAACCATCAATCGACATGCCTGGAGATAAGTTTGGCGGAAAAGGCAGGTCGGTTAATTTTTGATGAACATCATTGAGGTCTTGGGTTGGTAACTTATCGATGCGAATGATTTGGCAGCTGAGGTTGTCGTTGCTTTTATGCTGCAGGGCTAGATTGATGATTTGCTGGCATTGCTCCTCAAAATCATGGGTTGCTAGCTGGGCTAGTGGTATTAACTGTTGGCGCAGTGCGGCATGGGGAATAAAGTCGTGAATGCCATCGGTAGATAAAAAGTAGAGATCCCCTGGTTCAATATCGGTACTGCGATAATCAACATCGAGTTTAACATCCAGCCCCATAGCACGGGCTAAATAGCTTTGGGTTGAGCTAACGGCCATGGTGTGGTCGCGCGTGAGTTGTTCAAGGTCGCCGTCCCGTAGGCGATAAATACGACTATCACCTACGTGGAATATGTGAGCGGTATTGGATTTAAAGACAATGCAGCTCAAGGTGCTGATGTAGCCTTTTTGGGCATCACTAAAGCGCTGGCCTTGACTATATAACCAGCGGTTCAAAGCGGTAAGCACCTTAGTGGTACTTTTCTTAACACTCCAAGTATCTGGAGTAGAATAATAATCAGTGAGAAAATTACGTACACAGGTTTCGCTGGCCTCTTTACCTGCTTCGGCGGCGCTTACACCATCGGCAATAATCGCGACTGAGCCCTTATGGCTTTGCACTATCCCTTCGGGGATGCGTATGCCAATGGCGTCTTCATTTTGGGATTTAGCCCCTCTATGGGAGGTTTGCCCTAAAGTAAACTCTTGGTCAGACTGAAGGTGCCACTTTTCGTCGCTCGAATTTTTTGTCTCATTACGAGAAATGCTCGCTATCTGGCTACTCATGATTACCTAGTCATTCAAACTGTGATGCGGATAGTGTGCCATAAAAACCCTTTTAATAGTGGTGACTGAATGTCTGCTTTGTCTTTATGGTTAGCGCCATACGCAAACATGGCAGAAAATCACATTGGTCTATACTTAACTTTGATTGTACAAATCACATTGAGCAAACTCACATTAATTTAGACGGAGTATCGAATAATGAAAGATACTAATACCATCATGAGTAGCGCTATTGCCGGTGCATTAGCACTGGGTCTATCCGCCATAACCCCTGCGGCATTAGCGGCGAAACCGGGTTTTGAAAAATGCCAGGGGATAGTGAAAGCAGGGATGAATGACTGTGGAACGAGTAAGCACGGCTGTGCTGGTAAAGCGACTATGGATAACCAGGCAGGCGAATGGATTTATGTGCCTGAGGGTACGTGTAAAAAAATTGCCGGTGGTAGCATTAAAGCGGCTAAATAATGAATGCGGTAGGATGTTAAATGAGGCAAGCTCAACAGCTCGAAGGAGCAGGCTTAGGTCTGCGTTCAAAGCACTATCAAGAGATATTCGATAAGAAGCCGGATGTTCCTTGGTTTGAGTTGTTGAGTGATAATTATATGGGGCTTGGGGGCTTGCCCATTCAGCGTGCTCTGGCTATTCGTCAAGATTATCCAATCACCTTGCATGGGGTCGGCATGTCTTTGGGTAGTGCAGATCCACTGAATTTAACCTATTTAAAACGCTTGAAAACCTTAGCCGACCAGTTGCAACCAAGCTATGTCTCCGATCATATTGCTTGGGTATCGGTTGCGGGAAAATATACCCATGACCTTTTACCTCTGCCTTATAACCAAGATATGTTACAGCACTTGTGTGAGCGCATTTCTCAAGCCCAAGACTTTCTTGGCCGTACTTTATTAATTGAAAACCCATCTTCTTATTTAACCTTTGATTCCTCGTCTATGACGGAGGCCGAGTTTATTAGTCAATTAAGCCGAGTGACGGGCTGTGAGCTATTATTAGACGTTAATAATATTTATGTCAGTGCGATAAATCATGGCTTTGACCCTTACCAATATTTAAATGACATTCCGTTAGATAAGGTTAAAGAGATTCACCTTGCGGGGTACGAATCTATGCCGGGTTATTTATTTGATACCCATGGTCATGAGGTTAAACCACCGGTCTGGGACTTGTACCGGGCAGCAATAAAGCGATTTGGCGCCATACCGACCCTGATTGAGTGGGATACGGACGTCCCTGAGTTCACAACCTTATTAGCGCAAGCGAAAAAAGCCGATGCTCTGATGGGGGAACTGGTTATGGCTAAGGGTTGTGAGCATGGCTAACAGTGAAAAAGCTATATTGGCTAATATTAAATCCTGGCAGCAAGACTTTTATAATGCGGTATTTGAGCCTACAACAAAGAATGTTATGACTGCTTGTGAGGATATTGAAGCGACTAAAGCGCTCAGTGCGGATGCTCGTTTGAGCATTTATCGTGACAGTATTTTAGCGGCAATGACGACTGCTTTAATGGGAATTTATCCCGTTTGTACACGCTTGGTCGGGGAGGCGTATTTCACCCAGATGGTTGCTGGGTATTTGCAGCAGTATCCATCAAGCTCCCCCGATGTAGGTCACTATGGGGAATTTCTAGGGGATTATCTAGAGGATTTTTTACCTCGAGTTGAGCAGCAAAACCTTAACTATCTAGCCGATGTTGCTCGCTTGGAGTGGTTATGGCATCAAGGGTTTAATGCAAAAGATGCATTGTATGAAGCGGGGATGCAGCCACTGGCTGAGCTTGCACAAGTGAGTGCTGAGCAGCAAGGTAAGATATTATTTCAATTACAGCCTTCTTTAGGCTTATTAAGCTCTATTTTTCCTATTGATAAAATCTGGTTGATGAATCAGCAAGTCAGTGAGCAAGTGAGTGAAAATCCTTATCAGGAAGAAAGGTTTGAACTCATTGAAAAACCCAGGGAATTTGTGATCTGGCGTGGCTTAGATTATGCCATGCATATTGAACGTATTGGAGACATTGGAGGTACGGGTGAAGGGCGAGGAGGGTTGAGCTTTTTAGCGGATATTCAACAAGGGTTACCCTTTGCGGATATTGCTGCAAAAGAGTATCCCTATTCGGTTGAGGTATTATTAGCGCACTTTCTCCAGAGCGGATTGATCATAGGGTTTAAGCTAGCGGTTTAAAGTGCCATTAGCGAAAAATCTTAGCGAAAAGTCTTAGCGAAAAGAGGTACGATCCTGAAACGCTTTCACCTTACCATCTTTGGCTAAGCCATTAGCCATAGCAATGCGCTGGTTTTTACGACCTAAAAGTCGTGCTTGCACCCAGCGTTCCCATAATAATGCCGCCCAAGTATCTTTTTTCCACGTCTTCTTAAATAAGTATTTTGTCGCCGCAATGGCGTCTGGAGATTTGCTCGCGATCTCGTTGGCTAAGGCTTCTGCTGCGGCGAGTGGGTTGTCGCTGATCTTACTGACCAATCCATATTCTGCCCCTTCAAGACCAGAGAAGAAACGCCCTGTCATGGTTAGCTCTTGGGCGATATCAACGCGGGTTAAGCGTGACAAGGTCACCATGCCACTCATATCGGGAATCAGGCCCCATTTCATTTCTAAAATAGACATCTTGCTATCGGGGGTGGCGATGCGGTAATCCGTTGCTAGAATAATCTGCATGCCCCCACCAAAACAGTTGCCGTGAATGGCAGAAATCACTGGGATAGGAAGATCGCGCCAAATGTGTGCGATTTGTTGGGCAATATTCTGCTTAGTCCAAGGCAGTTTTAAAAATACCTTAGGGACCATCATAGGGTCTTTACTTAACGCGCCAAAATCTAAACCGGCACAAAAAGAGGGGCCATTACCATGCATGATAACAGCGCGAATTGTGCGGTCTTTGCGAATTTTTTTGGCACAAGCAATCATTTCTTTGAACATCGCCATATCCAACCCATTGTGCTTTTCTGGACGGTTTAGGCTGACATAAGCAATTTTATTTTTAACAGTAAGTAAGATACGAGCTTCAGACATGTGAAATTCTTTTAGGCGCTATTGAAATTGGCGCTAATACTTTCATACCCCCATGTTTGATGCCAGATTAAATCGTCTTTAGTGCCTTATTTATTTAAAAAATGCGAGTTTAGGTAATTAATTTGTTATCTTGGGTTGGCCGTTAGTTGTTGAAACATCGCAATAAAGTCGTGGCTAGTCGCGTTTTTTTGCACAGCAGAAATCACTGCGATGGAATCCATTGTGCTATTTAATACTTGGGCCAAGTTTTCCTGTTCAATCCCCCCGATACAGGTTGTTGGATACACCTTGCCGTAGCTGGCTTGCCAGCGGGCTAATGTGTTAAGTCCTAAGGGGGGATGGTCTACCACTTTTGACTTGGGGGTAAATACGGGGCCAAACGCCAGATAACTCGGTTTTAAATGCAGGGCGTAAGCCAGCTCGGTTTCATTATGACAGCTAATACCTAGATATAAGCCTTGCTTTTGAATACGCTGTAGATCGTCATCACTAAGCTCGCTAAGGTCTTCTTGGCCTAGATGCAGGCCATAAGCCTCAAATTCTAGTGCCAGTTGCCAGTGGTCGTTGATGTATAATGGCATGCCTTTTTCTCGGCAAAGGGTAATGGCTTGTTTTAAGGCCTGCTTTGCCGAAGAGCCTGCTTCAGAAGGCTCTTGTTCAGAAGG
>CAXIBC010000019.1:0-38629 GCA_964022115.1 uncultured Oleispira sp.
ATTCTAGCTTGCTCTCACATAAATGCAGATTTCAATTTTCTCGATTATACCAGCAAATAACCACCATCTACATTAATGCAGGCGCCGGTTGTATAGCTTGATGCTTCAGAGGCTAGGTACAATACAGTGCCGGCCATTTCATCTGGCATAGCCGCACGTTTCATCGGGATGTGCATCAGCGCTTGTTTCATGATGGCATCGTTTTTAGTCAGTGCGCTGGCAAACTTGGTATCGGTTAAGCCCGGTAATAAAGCATTCACGCGAATGCCCTGTGGTGCACATTCTTTAGCGAAGGCTTTGGTCATGGCGATCACAGAAGATTTTGTAATCGAATAAATACCTTGGAAGTCACCTGGGATAATGCCGTTTACAGAAGCGACGTTGATGATGTTGCCACCACCATTTTTCTTCATGAGCTTGCCTGCGGTAACCGACATAAAGAAGTAACCACGAATGTTCACATCGGTAGTTTTTTGGAAGGCGCTTAAGTCAGTATCTAAAATGTGGCCAAAGTAGGGGTTAGCGGCAGCGTTGTTCACTAGAATATCTAATTTGCCGTGCTTTTCTTCAATCTGCTTAAAGCAGTTATCAATTTGCTCCATCTCACCTATGTGACAAGCAATCGCTTCTGCACTACCACCCGCTTTAATAATGTCGTCGGCAACGACTTGGCAGCCATCTAGCTTTCGGCTGGAGACAATAACATGGGCCCCAGCACTAGCCAGTAATTTAGCAATGCTTTCGCCAATACCGCGGCTCGCCCCAGTCACTAAGGCGACCTTGTCTTTTAGGCTAAATAGATTTTCGATGGTCATTTTTTACTCTCTATACATACGTTTTGTTAGTGTTCTCTCTCGAGCCTTTGCGTTCAGGAGGTAGAGAAGCCTTGCATAAAACCAGTGTAGGGAAAAAGATGTAATTCATTAAATGAATAATATAGATTAATTAAGATTCATCTTACTTATTTTACCAGAAGATTATCTGCGCTAATTTGGTGCAAACTGGTTGATGCGTATCAAAATAGTGCGACTAATTTTAGATTGCTGAATAAATCTTGATCTAAATCTAGTTGGCTAAAGCTGACAATTAGTAAATTAGATAAAAATCCACTCATTTAGTCAGCTTTGTCATAATTGGCAAGACCTTTGCTGATATATTGGAATCTTGTATTAATGAATATATTTAATGCACTTTCAACTTGTTAAAAGGTAAGCATTTTTGCAACAGCAAATACTTGATCCGAATTTACACTGGCTAGCGAATTATCAAGCTCAGTTGGTCTACCTGGATGATAAAACACGCTTAGGAAAAACCCGTCATTTTGGCCCATTACGGGTGCAGCGTGCTTTTTACCCAGAAGGCGATCAGTGTGCGCACCTGTATTTATTACACCCACCGGGTGGGCTGGTGGCCGGGGATTATTTGACCATAGGTTTGCATTTATTACCTCATGCTCAAGCCTTAATGACCACGCCATCCGCGGGAAAAATTTATAACAACATTACCGAGCGTAAACAATTTCAAAAGGTCTCGTTACACATCGAAGACCATGCTGTATTAGAGTGGATGCCGCAAGAGACCTTGGTATTTGATGGTGCAGAAGGCGAACTGATTACCGAAGTGGAGCTGGCCGAGAATGCCCAGTTTATGGGCTGGGATATTGTGTGTTTGGGTCGCCCGAGCAGTGAAGATTGGTTTGAGCGTGGCAGTGTGAAACAAGTGCTTTCTATTACGAAAAATGGACGGCCATTGTTTATTGAGCGTAATACGATTTCTGCTGATGGCGATATCATGCGAGATAAAGCAGGTTTGGCACAGCAGGCGGTCTTTGGCAGTTTTATATTAACCAATGCCGCTGAGAAAATTCCTGAGCTCGATGAAGAGCAGCGGCAAGCCCTAGAAAATTTAGCCGCCTCGACTTCTATCACAGGGCAAGCAAAAGGGTTAGTTGCAGTGACACACAAACCGGGCTTAGTGATAGTGCGTTATCTTGGGCCTTGTGCGGATAATGCGAAAAAAGTATTTATTAAATATTGGCAGTGGATGCGGCCTTTTGTGAATGGTCGCGAAGCGTGTGCTCCAAGAATTTGGAATACGTAATACCAGATGCTGGTTTTAAGAGTGATTTAAAATATAGAGGTACGCAGAGAGTTCCGTTGGTTGATTTTTTAAGCCATCGATTTCATGAATGAAATCGTTGAGCGTACAGGGACGTATTGATAGCGTGCTGTAAAAAATTAATTAACGAAACGATCTTGAACGTACGAAAAATTAGAATTAATGAAGGTGTAAATCATGGAATTATCGCCCAGAGAAAAAGATAAGTTATTAATCTTCGTTGCTGCAGAGTTGGCAGAAAAACGTCGTGCTCGCGGGGTAAAGTTAAACTACCCAGAATGCATTGCCATTATTTCTGCATTTATTATGGAAGGAGCTCGTGATGGTCGAACGGTTGCCGATTTAATGAACGCAGGGCGGGAAGTCATTTCGCGTGAAGAAGTGATGGACGGTATCGAATCTATGATTCACGACGTTCAGGTGGAAGCAACCTTTCCCGATGGTACTAAATTAGTCACTGTGCATTCGCCTATCGCTTGAGCTAACAAGGAAAAGGAAAATATTATGATTCCAGGTGAAATAATTCCGGCCTCTGGCCCTGATAGTGATATCGAATTAAATGTCGGCCAGAAAACCATGAGTGTAAAAGTTTCCAACTCCGGTGACCGCCCGATTCAATTGGGTTCCCATTACCATTTTTACGAAGCGAATTTAGCCCTGCAGTTTGATCGTGAAGCTACAAAGGGCTACCGCTTAAATATAGCGGCAGGCACCGCAGTGCGTTTTGAACCTGGCCAGGTGCGTGAAGTTGAATTGGTCGAGTATGCCGGTAGCAAAACCATTTATGGTTTCCGTGGTGATGTTATGGGCAAGCTTTAGTGATCGATATTACTGCCTAGCGCACTGATATAGAAGCTTGAATCTAGAAAAGAATTAAACAGGAGCATCGATTTATATTGAATGAAGGGTATCTACTTCAGGGATGAAGTAGTTAAGCGTACAAGGATGTATTCACAGCGACCCAAAATTCAATATACATCGATGAGACCGAGAATAATGTTTGATAAAAGCATTAAGGGAATGAAATGGCTAAAATAGATCGCAGAACCTACGTAGATATGTACGGCCCAACCGTAGGCGACAAAGTTCGCTTAGGGGATACCGAATTATTTATTTCACCCGAAAAAGACTTCACCGTGTATGGCGACGAAGTAAAATTTGGTGGCGGAAAAGTGATTCGTGATGGCATGGGGCAGAGCCAAGCAACCTCAGATAAAGTCCCCGATACGGTAATCACCAATGCATTAATTTTAGATGCGACCGGGATTATTAAAGCCGACGTTGCGTTAAACGGTGGCTACATTCAAGCCATTGGTAAAGCAGGTAACCCAGATACCCAAGCGGGAGTGACGATTGAAGTTGGCCCAGGTACTGAAATTATTGCCGGTGAAGGTCAGATTTTAACGGCGGGTGCTATTGATGCCCACATTCATTTTATTTGTCCACAGCAAGTAGAAGAAGCGCTAATGGCAGGCACCACGACTATGATTGGTGGTGGTACTGGCCCAGCAACAGGAACCAATGCAACCACTTGTACACCCGGGCCTTGGCACTTGGGTAAAATGATGCAAGCGGTAGATGAACTGCCAATGAACTTTGGTTTTTTGGGTAAAGGTAACGCATCGCTACCGGAAGCTTTAGAGGAGCAATGTTTAGCCGGCGCCGTGGGTTTAAAACTGCACGAAGATTGGGGCACAACCCCTGCGTCGATTGATAACTGCTTAACCGTGGCTGAAAAATTTGATGTGCAAGTGGCGATTCATACCGATACGTTAAATGAATCGGGGTTTGTTGAAGATACGTTAGGCGCATTAAAAGGCCGAGTGATTCATACCTACCATACCGAAGGGGCTGGTGGTGGCCACGCGCCAGATATTATTAAAGCTTGTGGTGAGTCGAATGTATTACCCTCGTCAACCAATCCAACGCGGCCTTATACCGTGAATACGGTAGATGAGCATTTAGATATGTTGATGGTTTGCCATCACCTCGATCCGAATATTCCAGAAGATGTGGCGTTTGCCGATTCCCGTATTCGTCGTGAAACCATTGCCGCGGAAGATATTTTGCACGACCTCGGTGCATTCTCAATGATCTCATCCGACTCACAGGCGATGGGTCGAGTTGGCGAAGTGATTACGCGCACTTGGCAAACCGCACATAAAATGAAAGTACAGCGTGGGCCTTTGCCAGAAGATGAAAATTCTGAAATCGAAGGTTGTGATAACTTTCGCGCCCGTCGTTATATCGCGAAATACACCATTAACCCAGCGATTACCCATGGTATCTCTGACCATGTCGGCACTGTTGAAGTGGGTAAATATGCAGATTTGGTTTTATGGAAACCCATGTTCTTTGGTACTAAACCTTCGTTGATTTTGAAAGGTGGCATGATAGCAGCGGCGCCGATGGGTGATCCAAATGCGTCTATTCCAACACCGCAACCTGTGCATTATCGTTTGATGTTTGGTGCGATGGGCAAGGCCGTTTCGAAAACCAGTTTAACCTTTGTATCAAAAGCGGCTCTTGAACAAGATACGTTATCGCACTTAGGATTGGAGAAAGAATTGGTTGCTGTTAAAAATTGTCGCTCGGTGCGTAAATGCGACATGGTATTAAATGATTATCAGCCTACGGTTGAAGTTGATCCGCAAACCTATGTGGTGAAAGCGGACGGGGTTGAATTAACCTGCGAACCGGCGGAAGAGCTTCCGATGGCGCAGCGCTACTATTTATTTTAAGAAATTTTATTTTAAGAAAACTTATTTTAAGAGGCTCTGTTTAAAAACAATATCCGTGTTTGAGAGTTCTAAGTTGCTTGAAGAATGTTGATTGAAGAAAACTGATTAAGATAAGCCGTCGTATTTATTTGATAGCCTGAGAGTTGAAAATTAGAAAGAACTATGGGTGAAATATTGGGTGTATCAGCTGAAGTGGCGTCAAATTGCATGGATGCAATTTTCGAGCTTACAGGGATGTATTCACAGCGTCCCGAAGATGATATACCCAATAATCCACCTGAGACAATGTAAAGTAACGGCGTTATAAAATTTGGTAGAGAATAAATTGATTAAAATTATTGAAAAAATTCTTCATCCAACGGGTGAGGAAATTATTAAAGATAGCATTTGTTTGCCTTATGATGAACGTAAGCGTGGACGCTTTAAAACCCAAACCATCACGGGCCAAGAAGTGGGCATCATGATCGATCGAGGTGAGGTGATGCGTGGTGGCACATTAATGCGTTGCGACGCGGGTGATGTGTATAAAATCATCGCCGCTGATGAAGTAGTGACGACGGCGACAACCGATGACCCCACCTTATTTGCGCGAGGCTGTTACCACTTAGGAAACCGTCACGTTTCTTTGCAGGTGGGTGAAGGTTGGTTGCGTTATCAAAATGATTACGTGCTGGATGATATGTTGATTCAACTTGGGCTGAAAGTGATTCATGAACCGGCACCGTTTGAACCGGAAAACGGTGCGTACGGTGACCATGGTGGTCACTCTCATGGAGATGATGATTATGTTCACCCAGACATTCATGCTGAAGGTGATTCTCATAACAAGATGCATAATCATTCACATAGCCATTCGCATAGCCACGACCATACACATGATCACGGCCATGAGCACTAATGATGCAGACGACTAGCCTATTAAATTTATTGCACATCTCTAGCCCAGCACTGCCCATTGGCGCTTTCGCTTACTCCCAAGGTTTGGAATATACCTTGGAAGCGGGTTGGTGCAAAAAGGCCGATGATGTTGAGATGTGGATTAAAAGCGTGATGACTCATGGCTTAGGCGGTATTGATTTACCGATCTTAAAAAGACTGCATCACGCTTGGACTAAAAATGATAAACAAGCACTGCAATATTGGAATGCGACTTTATTAGCTTTTCGTGAAACCAAAGAACTCTATCTAGAAGATATCCAAGTGGGGGATGCGTTTAAGCAATGGCATAAAACTCAATCGTCTGAACAGTTAGAAAAACTAGAGATACTCGATAAACCCACAGTCGCTAGCATGTACGCCTTAAATGCTGTGGTCAAAGGTTTAACGGTAGAAGAGTGTTTAATTGGTTTTGTATGGGCTTGGTTAGAAAATCAAATAACCGCCGCTAGCAAAGCCATGCCAATGGGGCAAACAGATGGCCAAAATATTATTCGCCATCTGATTCCAGAAATTGAAGCGGTCATCGAGAAATCGATGCAGCTCGAAGACGATGACATCGGATCGGGCCTTGTTGGTTTATCCATGTCATCGGCGTTGCATGAAAACCAGTATTCACGATTGTTTAGATCGTAGGTTTTATTAGTAGATTATTAAAATGTCGAATCACGGTACGCAGCAAGTACATACTTGTATGCTCAGCGATAAGGTCCATCTTATCGATGCCCTTATTCAACTTTTTAATAATCTACTTGCAACATTTTATTGAATTTATAATTTCATAACAGCTACTCGCTCTGTATAGATGTTAGGTGATTTTTTAAGGCCATCTGAGGCATGGAATCCGAAGTTGAGTCTGCATGGACGGATTTACGACGTGCCGTAAAAGGAAATACCTAATAGCGATACGAGAGCGAGTTTAATAAACCAATTTAAAATGTAGTAGGCATAAAATGACAACACAGCAAACATTACGCGTAGGCGTTGGCGGCCCAGTTGGGTCAGGTAAAACTGCGCTATTAACCACCTTGTGCAAGGTAATGAAAGATACCTATAACATAGCCGTTGTCACCAACGATATTTATACTAAAGAAGATGCACAGTTTTTAACGCGTAACGAAGCGCTCGATGCGGATCGTATTATTGGTGTAGAAACAGGTGGCTGCCCCCATACTGCTATTCGTGAAGATGCTTCTATGAATCTTGCGGCGGTAAAAGAATTATCTGATCGCCATCAAGGATTGGAAATGGTATTGGTTGAATCTGGAGGAGATAACTTATCAGCTACTTTTAGCCCAGAGCTTTCTGATTTAACCCTATACGTTATTGACGTATCCGCCGGGGATAAAATTCCACGTAAAGGTGGCCCAGGTATTACTAAGTCCGATTTATTAATTATTAATAAAGTGGATCTTGCGCCCATCGTAGGTGCCTCACTCGAAGTGATGGATCGTGATGCTACAAAAATGCGTGGTGAACGTCCGTTTGTTTTTTCAAATCTTAAAAGCGGCCAAGGGGTGCAAGAAATTGTACGCTTCATTATAGAGCAAGGCATGTTGCGTGATACGGACTTGATGAAAGAAAAAGTCGTTTAATTCGATTATTATTGCGCTAAAACTGAGCAGGAAAATAAATATTACCTGCTCAGTTTTCACATCATAAAATTTATTTCAGTATTTTATTACCTCAACTTTATTACCTTAACTTCTCTAGAAAAGTTAAAACAATAATACCTAGCCTAATTACCAGTACTCATTCTAGTACTAGCTTCTAATACTATTTTCTTAGTTGTTATTTTCAACATCGATTATGCACTATATGAAAGCACTCTCATATTGCCATTGGTTTATTGTGGTGCAAGATTATTAATCATCATGAGAAAAACAAGCAAATAATTCAACTAAAATCATGAAAACTCAACCATAGGGTTAAAAAACAACTCAGATATAAAACTGGTACAACCCTTGCTCTATGTCTATGCAGCAATACCAAAATAAATCACCACAATAATGTAAAAATTTAGATGGTGAAGTAACTAGGCAAGAAGAAGGACTTAAATAATGAAAAGCATTTTGAAACGAACGAGCAATAAACTTGGAAAAGTTTCTAAAGTATTAGCCGTAGCCACCTTGGCGGCAGGGATCAGCATGGCAAATGCAGCGGATACCATTAAAGTGGGTGTGCTGCATTCATTGTCTGGCACTATGGCCATTTCTGAGACGACGCTTAAAGATACTGTTCTTATGATGATTGAAGAGCAGAATAAAAAAGGCGGGCTATTAGGTAAACAGTTAGAACCTGTGGTAGTAGACCCTGCGTCCAACTGGCCTTTATTTGCAGAAAAAACTCGTGAGCTTTTATCACAAGAAGAAGTTGACGTGATTTTTGGCTGCTGGACTTCGGTATCGCGTAAATCTGTATTACCGGTGATTGAAGAACTTAATGGCTTAATGTTTTACCCAGTTCAGTACGAAGGTGAAGAATCTTCGAAAAACGTTTTTTATACCGGTGCAGCGCCAAACCAGCAAGCGATTCCAGCGGTTGATTATCTATTAGAAGAAGTTGGTGCGAAGCGTTTTGTACTTGCCGGAACCGATTATGTTTACCCGCGTACAACCAATAAAATCTTAGTAAGTTACCTAAAGTCTAAAGGCATTGCTGAAGAAGATATCATGGTTAACTATACGCCGTTTGGGCATAGCGATTGGCAGACCATCGTTTCTGATGTGAAAAAATTCGGTAGTAAAGGTAAGAAAACAGCGGTTGTTTCCACAGTAAACGGTGATGCCAATGTGCCTTTCTATAAAGAACTAGCCAACCAGGGCATCAGCTCTGAAGATATTCCTGTCGTTGCTTTCTCGGTAGGTGAAGAGGAGCTTTCTGGTTTTGATGCTAAGCCTCTCGTTGGTCACCTTGCCGCATGGAACTACTTCATGAGCGCGGATAGTGAAGAAAACGAGAAGTTCATTACTCAGTGGCATGCTTATACTAAAGATGAAAACCGTGTCACTAACGATCCTATGGAAGCGACCTATATCGGTTTCAAAATGTGGGCGCAAGCTGTGGAGAAAGCCGGTAGTGAAGACGTAGATAAAGTACGTTCAGCTATGTACGGAATTAAAGTACCTAATTTAACGGGTGGTACTGCGGTTATGAATACTAATCACCACTTATCTAAGCCGGTTCTAATTGGTGAAATCCAAGAAGATGGTCAGTTTGATATTGTTTGGCAGACTGAAGGTGAGGTTGTAGGTGATGCTTGGACGGATTTCTTACCAGAAAGTAAGGTGCTTATCTCAGATTGGACGGCTCCAATCAGCTGCGGTAACTTCAATACAGTGACGAAAACTTGTGGTGGCCCAGCACTGGCTAGCGAAGAATAAGATTCTCACTATAACAGGGAGTACGGCTGTACTCCCTGCTTTAACGAATACCCATCATCATTTTTAATCCCCATTTTATTAGGAACATAATCATGCGCGAATACGTAAAACGTATTGTGTTGCTGAGTTGTTTTTCGCTGCTTGCTGTATTCAGTTATGCAGAGGGTGATACTCACTCTGAAATCAATGAAACTCTGACCAATACCTTGCCTGCAATGACGCAGGCACTGATAAAAGCCAGCTATAAAGAAAAAGCTGACATTATCGATAGCATCGCTGCTATAGAAGACCCGAATAAATTACTGATTTTACAGTCACTATTAGATAATAAACTCTATTATCAAAAGAAGAGTAAAACTGAAGGCAATAATCATAAGCGAATTTTATTAGTGGATATGTCGCTTGTGAAATCTGGCAAGCCCAATGCTATGCTCGATGCTTTTCACCAACAAGAAGTGACTGGTCTATCAAAGCGTGCCGTCAAAAGAATTGGGGTAAATAACGCCTTACGTCGCAATTTGCGCTCTCATTTATCGTTATTGAAAATAACCCACCCTGATGCCTCTACTCGAATAGCCGCAGCGCAAAATTTATTGAAAGACAGCTCTGCTATCGACCTAAAATTTATTGAGAAAACCTTAAAAAAAGAAAAGAACCCTCAAGTTATTGATATTCTAAAAACTACTCGGGGTTTGATGTTATTAAAATCAGAGCAAGCCACAATACGCTTACTCGCGCTAGAAGAGCTGGATGGCTCTTTATATCCAGAAGTACGGATCGAATTAAATAAGTTTATTTCTTCTTTTGATGAAGATAGTAAAAAGCAGCGCAGCGATGAACTTAAGCTAGCCGTGAAAACCCTAGCCGATATTGAAACCCTAATGACCTATAACGGTTATGCCGAGAACCTATATTTTGGTTTAGCATTAGGGGCTGTTTTATTATTAGCGGCTATTGGCCTTGCGATTACCTTTGGTGTAATGGGGGTAATTAACATGGCCCACGGCGAAATGATTATGCTGGGTGCTTATACGACTTATGTTGTACAGATGTTAATGCCGGAGTCGATTGGTGCATCATTATTAGTTTCAATTCCGGCGGCATTTTTGGTCAGTGGTTTGGTCGGTATTTTAATTGAACGCTCGGTGATTCGTCATTTATATGGTCGCCCGCTAGAAACCTTATTAGCGACCTTTGGTATCAGCTTAATTTTACAGCAAGCGGTACGTTCTATCTTTGGCCCACTTAACCGTGAAGTGATTACCCCAGATTGGTTAGCGGGTACCTTTATGGTGAATCCAGGCCTATCACTGACCTATAACCGTTTATACATCATCATTTTCAGCCTAGTGGTTTTAGCGGTATTAGCGTTAGTTTTAAAGCGTACGTTATTTGGTTTGCAAATGCGCGCGGTGACCATGAATCGTCCCATGGCCAGTTCTATGGGCATTCGTACCGGTTGGGTGGATGCCTTAACCTTTGGTTTAGGTTCAGGTATAGCGGGTATCGCAGGTGTGGCATTAAGTCAGCTAACCAACGTAGGGCCTAACTTAGGTCAGGCGTATATCATCGACTCTTTCATGGTGGTGGTATTTGGTGGTGTCGGCAACCTTTGGGGTACCTTAGTCGGTGCAATGTCTTTAGGGGTGGCGAACAAGTTTATGGAGCCGGTTGCAGGTGCGGTATTAGCGAAAATCTTTATTTTGGTCTTCATTATTTTATTCATCCAAAAACGTCCTCGGGGTTTATTCGCTCTGAAAGGCCGTGCAGTTGATAACGGTTAAGGAGGATTTTATGAACAATATTCAAGAGAAGAGTAATCAAGTCAAGCTTGGGCCATTAACCACGTTACTTATGAATGACAAAGGGGGACGCCGTTTATTAGCAGTTTTGGCTGCCCTAGCCATCTTAGTGCCGGCATTAAATTTATTAATGCCAGAAGGTTCTTTATTCCACGTATCTACCTATACCATGACGTTATTAGGCAAGTATTTATGTTATGCCTTATTAGCGGTAGCGGTAGATTTAATCTGGGGTTATTGCGGTATCTTGAGCTTAGGCCACGGGGCATTCTTTGCTCTAGGTGGTTATGCCATGGGTATGTATTTAATGCGCCAGATCGGTGATCGTGGAGTATATAGCAATCCGGATCTGCCGGACTTTATGGTGTTCTTAAACTGGCAAGAATTGCCTTGGTACTGGTTAGGTTTTGATAACTTTAGCTTTGCTATGGTGATGGTGTTATTAGCGCCAGGTATTTTAGCCTTTGTCTTTGGTGCACTCGCCTTCCGTTCGCGAGTGACCGGGGTTTATCTGTCCATTATTACCCAAGCGTTAACTTACGCTTTGATGTTGGCCTTTTTCCGTAACGATATGGGCTTTGGTGGTAATAACGGCTTAACCGACTTTAAAGATATTTTAGGCTTTGATTTACAGGCGGATACGACGCGTGCCGGTTTGTTCTTCTGCTCGGCTTTGGCGTTAATGCTGGGTTATTTGATCAGTCGCTTTATCGTGACCTCTAAGCTTGGCCGCGTATTAATTGCGATTCGTGATAGTGAAAACCGTGCCCGCTTTTTAGGTTATCGCGTTGAGTACTTTAAGTTATTCGTCTTTGTGGTATCGGCTATGCTAGCGGGTATTGCCGGTGCGCTGTATGTGCCACAAGTCGGCATTATCAATCCAGGTGAATTTGCTCCGTTATTATCCATCGAAATGATTATCTGGGTCGCTGTCGGTGGTCGCGGTACATTATTTGGTGCGGTGATCGGTGCTATTTTAGTGAACTACGCAAAAACTTATTTCACCGGTGCGTTTGCTGAAATCTGGTTATTTATGCTGGGTGGGCTGTTTGTATTAACGACCTTGTATCTGCCAAGAGGCATTATTGGTTTATGGCAGGAAACCGCAGACAAAATTTCTAAAAAATTAACAGCTAGAAAATCAGCGAGTTTAGCGGTGGGAGAAAAGGTATGAGCAGCATCAGCGGAATGAAGAGCAAGCACATAGATAACTCCTCGGTTCTTTATATGGATGGTGTGACGGTTAGCTTTGATGGCTTTAGAGCATTAAATAATCTTTCCATGACCATAGAGAAGGGTGAAATGCGTGCGATTATCGGACCTAATGGTGCCGGTAAAACCACCATGATGGATGTGATCACCGGTAAAACACGGCCCGATGATGGCACCATTCGATTTAGCAGTACCGCGAATGACGCAAGCAAAAAGACGATTGATTATGACCTGACTCAATACGATGAAGCCGCGGTTGCTAACCTGGGTGTTGGGCGTAAATTTCAAAAACCGAGTGTGATTGAAAGTCTGACAATTTTTGAAAACTTAGAAATGTCGCTTAAAGGTGGCCGTACTGTTTGGCAGTCGTTATTTCATAAGTTAAGTGCTGAGCAGCAAGTAAAACTGGATGAAATTCTGGTCTTAATCGACATGGCGGAAAAAGCTCATGAGCTAGCGGGTAATTTATCCCACGGCCAAAAGCAGTGGTTAGAGATTGGAATGTTATTAGGGCAAGAGCCTGAATTATTATTAATCGATGAGCCTGCGGCGGGCATGACCGACGAAGAAACCATGAAAACTGCTGAGCTATTCAAAACCTTAGCGAAAAGCCATTCGTTAATGGTGGTAGAGCACGACATGGATTTCATTGAAGCGTTAAATTGCAAGGTGACGGTATTAAACGAAGGTAGTGTTTTAGCCGAAGGCACTTTGCAAGAAGTGAAAGCCAATGAAGACGTTATTGAAAAGTATTTGGGACGCTAATTATGTTGAAAGTTAATAATATTGATGTGTCTTATGGTGCCAGCCAAGCGTTATACGATGTGTCTATGGATGCGGAAATTGGCAAGGTGACTTGTGTTCTTGGCCGTAACGGTGTGGGTAAAACGACATTGATGAAAGCCCTCTCTGGGCATTTAGCCGCAGGTAAGGGCGAAATTGAATGGATGGGCAAAGATATTAATGGTCAAGCGCCGTTTGATCGTGCTCGCCAAGGGATTGCGTATGTACCTCAGGGGCGAGATATTTTTTCTCAGCTAACGGTAGAAGAGAATTTAGAAACCGCCTTTTCCGCCTTGCCTAAAAGCCAGCGTAAAATTGATCCAGAGGTCTTTGCGCTGTTTCCGGTATTGCAAAAAATGCTGAAGCGCCGTGGCGGGGATTTATCCGGGGGTCAGCAGCAACAGCTGGCGATTGCACGGGCGTTATTATTAAAACCTAAAATGCTGATTCTTGATGAACCAACGGAAGGGATTCAGCCGTCGGTCATTAAAGATATTGGCAAGGTGATTGAGCTATTACGGGATCGTGGTGAGATGGCCATTGTCCTGGTTGAGCAGTACTTAGAATTCGCCGCCGAACTCGCGGATGAGTTTATTATTTTGGAGCGAGGCCGTGTTGTTGCAAGTGGTGCAGGAGATGAACTATCGACCTCGGAACAAGCAAAGGAGCTATTAGCTATCTAGCTGAGCTATTGGCTTGATGAGGCGGTGATCAATATAAAGGCGTACCAGATTGGTGCGCCTTTTTTATTTCAGTGCACCATAATCGAGCTAGGCTTAGTAGTAGTGCACTGTGGTGAATACTCAAAACTACTGAGATTTACATGATTATCTTCTAAGTCATTGATATATATGACTTTTAGAAAGTTGGCACGCCCCCTGCTATAGGCAGAGTACATAAATAAAAACGGTGCGTGACCTATTCGGTGACGACACAGTTACTAAAACTGAAGAAGGAAGGTCCTAATGACTAAATTATCTCAAGCAATCGCTCTTGCAACAGCAATGACAGCTGGTCTAGCAGCTACCACGGCTACTCAAGCGGAAGTAGAAGTTTCTGCATCTGCCGGTATTGCCAACATGTATTTGTGGCGTGGACAAGATTTGGGTGCTAATGGCGGACAAGGTGGTGTTCCAGCTATTTCTGGTGACTTATCAGTATCTGCTGCGGGTGCCTACGGTGGTATTTGGACTTCTTCAGGTGATGCAGGCGCTGGCCAAGAATACGACATCTATGCTGGTTACGGTGGTGAAGCTGGTGCACTTTCTTATGATGTAAGTGTTTGGGCTTATGTTTATCCTGATGGTGGCGTTTCAGACGGTACTTTTGGTGATAACTCTGAAGTTATTATTAGCCTTGGTGCGGCGGGTGCTTCTGTCGGTATCTATAAGCAGATTGGTGACATGGTCGATAATGACAACATGTATTACACCCTAGGTTATGGTATGGATGCATTTAGCGGTACTGTCGGTATTACTGACGCAGCGGCTAAAGGTGCGGATTATACTCACTTCGATCTTTCTTATGCTTATAACGATAATATCTCTTTCACTGTATCCAAGATCGTTGATCAAGAAACTGAAAAAGCTTTAGACGAAGATACTAAATTTGTTGTTTCTTACAGTCTGCCTATTGAGTAATAAATAACATACAATGAGCCCCTGCCTCCGCAAGGGCTCTATTTTCCAATTTTTCTTAATCTTAAAGGGAGTTTTCTATGAAACTCGTAACTGCTGTTGTTAAGCCTTTTAAACTAGACGACGTGCGTGAAGCATTGTCTGAAATTGGCGTTCAAGGCATCACTGTGACTGAAGTTAAAGGCTTTGGTCGTCAGAAAGGCCATACCGAATTGTATCGTGGTGCTGAATACGTTGTAGATTTTCTACCTAAAGTAAAAATCGAAGTGGCTGTTGCGGATGAGCAAACAGAGCAAGTGATCGAAGCGGTTACTAAAGCGGCTAATACTGGCAAGATCGGCGATGGCAAAATCTTCGTGACTAGCCTTGAGCAAATCATTCGAATCCGTACCGGTGAAACTGGTGCTGACGCGATTTAATCTTTTTGTATAAAAAGAATACAAACATTATTTTGAGTCAGTTGTGCTGATTCATTGATAAGCCTAATGCGGAGGGCTTTCCATGGAAAACCAAATTTTTGAGTTGCAGTATGCAATGGACACCTTTTATTTCTTGGTGTGCGGTGCATTAGTTATGTGGATGGCGGCTGGTTTCGCCATGTTAGAAGCGGGCCTTGTTCGTTCTAAAAATACTACTGAAATTTTAACCAAGAACGTCGCCTTGTTTTCGATTTCTTGTACTATGTATCTTATTTGCGGTTATGCAATCATGTATGACGGCGGTCTATTCTTATCAGGCATTACTGAAGTCGATTCTGCAGCGGTATTAGCCGATTATGCAGCACGTGAAGATGGTTTTAACGGTGGTTCAATCTACTCTGGTGCTTCTGATTTCTTCTTCCAAGTTGTATTCGTAGCAACGGCTATGTCGATTGTTTCGGGTGCGGTTGCTGAGCGTATGAAGCTTTGGGCTTTCCTTGCTTTTGCCGTAGTGATGACGGGTGTTATCTATCCTTTAGAAGGTTCTTGGACTTGGGGTGGTCAGTCTGTATTCGGTCTGTACTCTCTAGGTGATGACTTCGGTTTCTCTGACTTTGCCGGTTCTGGTATCGTTCACTTAGCCGGTGCATCTGCTGCTCTTGCCGGTGTTATCTTATTAGGTGCACGTAAAGGTAAATACGGTAAAAACGGTGAAATCAATGCAATCCCAGGTGCTAACTTGCCAATGGCAACACTAGGTACCTTCATCCTGTGGATGGGTTGGTTCGGTTTCAACGGTGGTTCTGTGCTTAAGCTAGGTGATATCTCTAGTGCTCATTCTGTTGCCGTTGTTTTCATGAACACTAACGCAGCGGCGGCTGGTGGTTTAATCGGTGCTTTATTATTCGCGCGTATCTTGTTCAAGAAAGCAGATTTAACTATGGCGCTTAACGGTGCGTTAGCCGGTCTAGTAGCGATTACGGCTGAGCCTTCTACTCCAACGCCATTAGAAGCAACTATCATTGGTTTCATCGGTGGTCTGATTGTTGTAGGTGCTATCCTAACGTTGGATAAAATGAAGCTTGATGATCCAGTAGGTGCTATCTCTGTTCACGGTGTGGTTGGTTTGTTTGGTCTATTGGTTGTTCCTTTCACTAACGATGGAACTACTGTTTTAGGTCAGCTAGTAGGTGCTTTAACTATCTTTGTTTGGGTATTCGGTGCTTCATTCGTAACCTGGTTATTATTAAAAGCCATCATGGGTCTACGGGTAACCGAAGAAGAAGAATACGAAGGTGTTGATCTGGCTGAATGCGGTATGGAAGCCTATCCTGAGTTTACCAATAAATAAGTATCACGTTTATTTAAGCTCTAATAAAAACCCCATCTAGTGATCTAGATGGGGTTTTTTTATGTCTCATTAAAAAGGAAAATTATAAGTTTTTTTCGATATTTACTGGCAAAACTCTCAGCCTGAACTATAAATATTGACAACCTGATGTCAGGGTTTTGGAAAGTTAATTGAATAAAAGGAGCTGACATTATGTCTGAACAGACAATAACTAAGACTAAAACTGAAGCGAGTGCCAAAAAAGAAGAAAAACCTAAGGTGCATGCAGAAGGTTACCATAGCCACAATGATGATATGCCCAATAGCGCAACGATCGCTGAACGTAAGCGTCAGCGTGATGAAGTAGCGGCAGAAGTGGAAGCCTTTTTAGCCCAAGGAGGAGGCATTACCCCAATTGATCCAAATATACGTGCAGATCCACCTAAGAAGCCCGAATCGAATTATGGTAGCCGCCCAATCTAGTCTCAATACCCAATCTAGCTTCAATACACTGTGGTGGTTAAGCCAATACAGTGTATTGGCTCAGACCAAGTTGGTCACAGTATTTATCTAGGGTAATTTTTTACACGGTTTGTGATAAATAGCGTCAACTCGATCACATTTTTATTTATCCACTCAGCAGCCCTGCCGATAAAGACTTAGACTGATTAGATTACATCATGGAAACTGCACCTTAGGTGCAAAGGATATTCTTATGGCTAAGATAGCTTCTTCAGCAAAAATTCGTCGGCGCTTACACGCATTACCTGTCGCGCTGGGTTTAATTGCACTATTAACCGTAGTGTTATTGACTCGATACAATTTAGGCTTTTAAGCGAGCTGTTTTAATAGCGAATAGACTTGATCTAGCTGAGTAATGTCATGATCAGCGGCTGGCATGGATGCTGGCCACTCTTGCCCCAATATATTTGCCCAGACTGTTTTAAAACCCAGCCTGCGCGCAGCTTGAATATCTTGTTCAGGATGATCGCCAATATGCAGACTCTGCTTAGCATCGACCTGAGCATGGTCGAGGGCTGCTAAAAACATATCGTCGTGGGGTTTGGCTCGAGCAACATTTTCTGCATGAAAATGAGCGTGAAAGAGATGATCTAGGCCAATAGTGGTTAAATCGGCATTACCATTACTCAAAGCGATTACTTGATAATCTTGCTGCAAATTTTGTAATAAGGTTAGCGCCCCAGGGAATAATTCAACTTGGTTTCTCGCCTGAAGAAACTTGGCAAATACTTGCTGAGAAAATACCTTAGCTTGTTGTGATTCAATCCCACATTGAATAAAAACTTGGGTCAGACATTCTAGTCTAAGTAGGCTTAGCTGATGACGTAGTTGTGGGTTTTGTTGGCCGACCTTCCGTTTTAATAACTGCAGACTAGTAGAATTGAAATGATCCTGTGCCCTTGGGCAAAGTTTTAGTATCCATTGCCATTGAATTTTTTCCGCACGAATAATGACCGGGTCTGTATGCCAGAGAGTATTATCGAGATCAAAAGTAATCAGCTTAACGGTCATTAATTTCTGCTTATTAAACTCGGCTTATTAATTGTGAGGTAAGTCTGGCAGTATTAAGCCTAAGACATCGGCAATATAATCTAAAAATAAAGTATCCATAGAACTGCGATAAAATTTAGGGTCGTCACTGGCAACACTAATGACCCCTGTTTGCTGGCCATTGCGGATTTGTGCTGCAGCAATGGATTCAGCACTACTATGATGTTCCGCTAATAACAGGTCCATGGTTTCGTCGGTAAGCTGGCCACAGAAAGCGCGGTGACCTTTGAATAAACGATGAATCTCACGTTGTTGATCTTTGTTATTGATACTTCGCAGAGGGTGCTCTAATACTTGCTCGGTAAAATAGAGCAAGCTCCAATGATCAACATTAAAGTCTTGGCGTAGGCTATCATCAAGGGCGGCTTCTACATCAATCCAATTTTGAGCGTTGATGAGGTTCAGTACGAGACGCTTGGTTTTGCCAAAGAGCTTGTCGTTACGACGAGCATTTTCTAATAAGTCGGTTAAGCGCTGACGTAGCTCAACATTACGCTCACGGTAGATCGCTAGTTGGCGCTCTATCAAGCTGGTTGCCTGGCCAGAGTTATGCGGTATGCGCATCGCCGATAACAAATCATCCTTAGAGATGAAGAAATCTGGGTTATCTCGCAAATACTGGACAATGTCGGCATCCGTGAGTCGTAATGAATCAGTCATCATCTATTCCTTTAAATATTCACTCGGCCTTCAAATACATTGCTGGTTGGGCCTGTCATGATGACATCATTTTCACCATCCCATTCGATGGTTAAAGTGCCGCCAGGTAAATCTACCTGAACTTTAGGGTCAAGCAATCCACGTACTATACCGGCTACCACTGCGGCGCAGGCGCCAGTACCACACGCTTTAGTCTCACCGACACCGCGTTCAAATACGCGCAGTTTTATGTGGTTACGATTGATCACTTGCATAAAACCGGCGTTCACTTTTTGTGGGAAACTAGTATGAGCTTCAACCAGTGGCCCTAGAGTAGCGACGGCCGCTGTTTCAATATCATCAACGACTATGACGCCATGGGGGTTGCCCATAGATACTGCACTCAGTTCGATAGTGCCATGGCCCTCGACATCAATTTTATAACTAACGGCTTGTGACTTGTCGCTGCTCTCAGGAATAAACGGCACCTCGGCAGGGGCTAAAGTCGGTGCCCCCATATTAACGATGACATCGTTTTCTGGGGTTAGCTCTAAGGTCATATTGCCGTTAGCCGTCTCTACGCGTATGTTGCGACGACCAATCAATTTTTGTTCGTAAACAAAGCGGGCAAAACAGCGCGCCCCATTACCGCAATTTTCAACTTCGCTACCATCGGAATTAAAAATGCGATATTTAAAATCCACATCTGGCTGAGTAGGGACTTCGACTAATAATAATTGATCGAAGCCAATACCAAAATTACGATCGGCTAGATTGCGAATCTGCATCGGTGTTAAATACGCATGCTGAGTGACTAGGTCAACGACCATAAAGTCGTTCCCTAAGCCATGCATTTTATTAAATTTAATCCACATTCTATTTAACCTTGTTTGTGCACATGTTCAGCGCACATTACTCAGACGGTAATAATTGCTCACCAGCGTATAAATCAGCGATGCTTTCGCGCGCACGAACCACATAGCTATTATCACCATCCACCATAATTTCCGGTGGGCGAGGGCGGCTATTGTAATTCGATGCCATGACAAAACCGTAAGCACCAGAAGATTTCACCGCCAGTAAATCCCCAGGCTGAAGATTCAATTGACGATCTTTACCTAAAAAGTCACCCGTTTCACACACTGGGCCTACTAGATCCCAAGCTTTGTTATCCGCAGGGTTACGATCAGTATGCTGTACTACGGGTACGATAGCTTGCCATGCACTGTATAACGCTGGGCGAATTAAATCGTTCATGGCGCCATCGATAATAGCGAAGTTCTTCTCTTCGTTTGATTTCAGGAACTCAACTTGAGTCAAGAAAATACCTGCGTTAGCGGCAATAGAACGGCCAGGCTCGAAGATCAATTTCAATGGACGATCGCCTAAGCGTTCAGTCAGTTCAGCGATGTATTCACCAGGGGTCGGTGGGACTTCATCATCATAAGTCACGCCTAAACCACCACCTAAATCCAGGTGCTGAATGCTAATACCTTGTTGCGCTAAAATATCGACTAAGGCTAAAACACGATCTAAGGCATCCATGAAAGGCGCCGTTTCGGTAAGCTGGCTACCAATGTGACAATCGATACCTTGCACGTCTAAGTTAGACATGGCATTTGCTTTGGCATAGATACGTGGCGCATCATCAATATCGACACCGAACTTGTTTTCTTTTAAACCGGTAGAAATATATGGGTGTGTCTGGGCATCAACATCTGGGTTAACGCGAATAGAAATCGGCGCTTGCACCTGCATTTCGGCCGCCACGGCATTAACCCGATCGAGTTCGGCTTCGGATTCAATATTAAAGCAATGAACGCCAACCTCTAAGGCACGGCGGATTTCATGAGCTTGTTTACCTACCCCAGAGAATACTACCTTTTTAGGGTCACCACCGGCAGCGATAACTCGCTCGAGTTCGCCAATAGAGACGATATCAAAACCGGCTCCTAATTTAGCTAATACGTTTAATACTGCTAAGTTCGAATTGGCTTTAATCGCATAACAGACTAAGTGATCGCGACCTTGCAGAGCGTTTTCATACGCTAGGTAATGTTGCTCGAATGCCTTACGGGAATAAACGTAGCAAGGCGTGCCATACTGAGCTGCGATATCGGCTGCGGAAACAGACTCAGCGTATAAAACGCCACTCTTATAATCGAAGATGGAGGTCATTATGTGCTTCTAATTAAAAAGGTTATGGGTTGATACTGTTGCATTTGTTTTTGCTGTTGTACTTACATCAGTAGCGTCATCTTTAGGAATATAAAGAGGGCCTTTTTGGCCACAGCCAGCTAATAGTAAGAGTCCTACAAGGGTAGGTAATAAAAATAAGCGCATATCAGTCTCCCGAATTTGCCGCCATTATAAAGCAGTTAGCGGGCAGTCGATAGGGCCATTAAGGCGTGGTTTAATTCCTTTTCAATAACCTGCTTGCATTTTATGTGTTGGATAATGCTTTCATCACTATCTAGGGTAAGGTCGGTTAAATAGACAGAGTAAATCTCTTTTTCTGTGCGCATATCGAGTATGGTCTGAGCGACTTTTTTATACAACTGATCTCCCCACTGCCAGATGCTGAACTCTTCACCATTACAGTAGATATTCACTTGCTGTTGATCATCTAAAATGGCATTTAATTGGATCTGGCTCGACTGCTCTTGTAAGGGGGGCAAGCGCCTAGGAATACGTTCAAACTCAGCGCTTTCATTATTTCGCTTTAACTCAAACATGAATAATGGCCGTGCTCTTTGCCGTACTAAGCGACCTTGCATACGTTGATCAACTTGGCGTAAAAAGCGAATAATGGGGATGAGTACTTCACTATCAGAATTGGCTTTTTGCTGCTGGTGTAATAATGCGCCGCGCTCATCGAGTAAGTACCAAAAGTAGTGATTGTCTTTACGCCAGAAGAAAATCTGCCACGCCCCAGGCTTAGCATGCTCGAAAATAGGTTTCAGAGGGCTGCCTCTTAGGGCATTGATATCTAATTTATAATGGCCGTAATGCTGGCGAGGGCGGACTAATAAGGCGAGAAATTTTGCTACCGAGTCGGCTTGCAGCAGCTTGATGCCACTTTTATCTTGCTGCCAAATGTAATAGTTCTTACCGGCTTCTAAGATGTAATCGGTTTTCGGTTGGTCTAAGACATGCTGGGTTAAATCCCCAAGGATTTGGCTTACTCGTAGGCTAATGGCTTTGGCTCGACTAGCGCAGAAGCAGTGGCACTGATAATCTGGCCAAGAAAATTTACGCGCGAAAGAGACGTGTTGCAATAAATAATACAGACAATCGATTAAGGCATTTTTCCCCTGAAAGCGCTGCACACGCCATTCACCCCAGCTATTAATGGAGAATAAATCGATACTTTGTATTAGGTTTTCTTTTAACGCACTAAAGCCTAGCGCATCATCGCGATTACTCAGCTTTTGCAGTCCGCGGCGAGTAAATTGATGCAGAGGATCTATGCCGGTATTGATGAATAAGCGCCATTGCACAGGGTAGCTGGGGCGTAAAAAATTAGCGGCATCAATCTGTTTCGGTAGCTCTAGGCTCCGTATTACCTGCAATAACTCGTGTAATTCATATTTGTTAACGGCATTTTCGTCGGGGAAAATGGCGTAATTGGTATGGTTATTAAGCAAGCCATTGAAGTGGGCATAACAAAGTAGCTCGATGAGGCTAGCGGATTGCTTAATGATGCGCTGATCCATCTCCTTATTGTACGCCCCTGAAATCATTTGCCAGCGCTTTTGCTCGGATAGTACAAATGAAATTTTTTGTTGTTCAAGGTTCGCTGTAATGTTGGGGTTGAGGGTGAGGATTTTACCGGGTTTTGCATCGTAGATTGCGTACAGCTGATTTCCTAATAAGGTTAAATCTTGGCGGTTGATGTGTATCTTTTTGGCATATTTATCACTAAAAGCGGCTAAATAACGATAGCTAGTCAGCATTTCGTTCACCAGTGCATTACGCTCCGCTTGCACTTCGTGTATTTGCCACTCGTCCCTATGGTCTAAGTGTCTGAGCTGCACCTCACTCCATTGCCAAGACTTGATGATTTGCTCTAATTCTTGGTAGCGCCATTGGCGTTTTTGTCCTTGGCTGGCTTTTGTAAGTGGCAGTTGGGCTTTGAAATAAAACGCTCTGCGCAACAGCTCTAAGCGCTTATTATCGTGCTCGGCGGCAACTTGTGCACTGACGCGTTTCAGCATCAGTAAATAACCATCACACTCTAGTGGGTTAATATTGCCGCTATGTACCGTCTCTTTTAAGTCCCAGCAAAGTGGTCGAATGTTAGGGTATTGGCTGGCGTAATGCTGGGTGAGTAATAGCTTTAATAATGACTTATAAGGATTTTTTAAACCTTTGTTTAATTGCCATAAACCGGCCCCAACAAACTCTGCGGCAGGGATGGTAGCGACGGCACCAAAGTTAATCCAATGAAGGTCATTAATCAGTTGCCGATCCGACAGCTGCTGTAGGTAACTTTGGCTATGTTTCTCATACTGAGTTGGGATTAGCCACCAACTGGGTTGGCGGCCCGCTAACCAGAGAGAGGCGCGGTAAAACTCGTCTAATAATAATAAATACTGAGTAGAACCGGAATGCTCGCTATCCACATGGGCCTGCTGTTTACCTTGGCGAAACTCGGCGGCATTCATTAAAAAGAAGTGCAGTTCAACCTTGTGGCTCGCGGCCCACTTTTCAATTAATTCACACTTGGCTTTTAGCATAGCGATTTCTTCATCACTCATGCCGTCTTGATGACATAACCAAACGTCTAGATCACTATTTGCCGCTTGTGCGAGGGTGCCTAAACTGCCCATTAGGAACAGGGCTTGAATGCTGCGTGGGCCACTCATGCGTGGGACTTGTAACCCCTTGGCGATATAGCGCAGGGCGTTAAGCGCATCAACCTGGGGTACGTAATGTTCGATACCTGCGGGAACTCGTTGATTGATGAAACCCGGTAACTGAGGATGGTTCAGGTGCATCAGTAGCGGCAGAACGTCTAATACTCGGGTCTGGCGCTCAAATAGCAGGTTGCGGGCTTGCTCAAGGCGTGCGTTATTAAGGCTCAGAAATGACTGGCGCCATAAATGAATTTGCTGAGAAGAAGGTAGCTGAATATGTATTTTTTTAGTCTGCGAATCTTGCTTAGTCGCAGTCGGAAAATTTGGCATCTTTTGAGTATAGCCAAACTTTTTAGATCCAAGCCAAAAAAAGCGCAACCCCTATTAAGTAGCCCCTATCAATAGGACTGCGTAATGGGACTGCGCTTTTTTATTAGCAAGCTTGGCTTAACGCTGAGCTAAACGCTCACTAGCACGTTTAGCGGCGGCAATAACCTGCTTAGGTGCGGTACCACCGATATGGTCACGAGCGGCAACTGAGCCTTCAAGGGTTAATACATCAAATACGTCGGCCGTGATTTGATCAGAGAACTGCTGCAGCTCTTCTAACGTCATTTCACTCAAGTCTTTGCCGGTTTCGATGCCATACGCTACGGCTTTACCAACAATCTCATGGGCATCACGGAAAGGAATGCCTTTTACTACGACGTAATCGGCAAGGTCGGTAGCGGTTGAGAAACCACGACGGGCCGCTTCATACATAGAAGGCTTGTTAGGCACTAAGTGGGGCGCCATATCGGCAAAAGCACGAATACTATCGCGTAAGGTATCAACCGTATCGAATAATGGCTCTTTATCTTCTTGATTGTCTTTGTTGTATGCCAAAGGCTGAGACTTCATTAAGGTTAATAGTGACACCAAGTGACCATAAACACGGCCAGACTTACCACGCACTAACTCAGGCACATCTGGGTTTTTCTTCTGCGGCATAATCGAAGAGCCGGTGCAGAAGCGATCTGGCAGATGAATAAACTGGAACTGGGCAGAAGCCCACAGCACTAGCTCTTCCGAGAAACGCGACATGTGCATCATGATAATGGCCGCAGCAGAAGTAAATTCAATCGCGAAATCACGGTCAGAAACCGAATCTAGGCTGTTTTCTGTGGGTGCGGTGAAACCCAATAGCTCAGCCGTATAGTGACGATCGATTGGGTAGGTCGTGCCTGCCAATGCCGCTGCGCCTAATGGCAAGTGGTTCAAACGCTTACGCACATCTAATAGACGCTCGTAATCACGCTCTAACATTTCGTTCCACGCCAAAATGTGGTGGCCAAAGGTGACTGGCTGAGCGGTTTGTAGGTGAGTAAAACCTGGCATAATGGTATCCGCGTTAGCTTCTGCTAAGCCGATTAAGCCTTGCTGCAAACGGGTAAGTTCAGCGCCAATATTATCGATTTCATCCCGTAGGTATAAACGGATGTCGGTAGCAACTTGGTCGTTACGAGAGCGGCCAGTATGCAGCTTCTTACCTGTGATACCGATCTTAGCGGTTAATGCCGCTTCGATGTTCATGTGAACGTCTTCAAGTTCAACCGACCAGTTAAAGTCGCCACGCTCTATTTCGATACGCACTTCTTCTAAGCCACGTAGAATGTCATCACACTCAGCTTGGGTTAAAACCCCGACCTTGGTCAGCATCTTTGCGTGAGCAATAGAGCCTTGGATATCTTGGGCGTACATACGCTGATCAAAATCAACTGATGCGGTATAACGGGCAACAAATGCATCGGTTGGCTCAGAAAAACGGCCACCCCAAGAAGAGTTAGTTTGATCGGACATGAAAACCTCGAACAATTAATGCAATAGCATGAAAATTTGAATGGGCGAATTATAGCCTTCTAGTAGCTTGAGAGCCAGTTGTCTGATTAGTCGTGCAATCCCATGGGGTTTGATACACTCAGGGTATGGATATTAATAATAAAAAACTCGATTCCTTTTTCTTACCCGATCTGTGTAATGTTCGAGCCGTATTGGTGCTTATCTTATTATGTGAATCTCTGGTCACAGCCTTAGTATTAATTGACTCTGGCTTACAAAATTTTCACTGGCAGCGCTTTGCTACCTTGTCTTATTTTGTCCAGTGGGTCGCCTTATTATCCGTTGCCTTATTGTGTCAGTCGCGAAAATTAATGGCCCGCCTTAGCTTGCTACTAGCGGTACTGTGGGCCATGTCATTACTCTTACTGGTATGCTTTGTGATCAGTATAGCGGCCTTGTATTTGCTACCGTTAACGGGTTATGAAAACCAGCAAGGCTGGCCTTGGATTCTCCGTAACATGTTGATTAGTGGCATATTTGGCGCTATGGCGTTGCGCTACTTTTATGTACAAAGCCAGTGGCGCCTGAAAAGCCAAGCGGAACTGAGTTCGCGCTTACAAGCGCTGCAAGCGCGTATTCGCCCACACTTCTTTTTTAATAGTCTAAATACCGTTGCTTCTTTGATTATGATAGATCCGGTTAAGGCGGAGAATATGCTGGTGGATTTGTCATCTTTATTTCGAGTGGTACTGAAAGATCAAGATGGGCAAGTCGATCTGGCTGCAGAAATTGAGCTAGGACGGCGTTACCTAAATATTGAACAGCAGCGCTTGGGAGAAAGATTGCAGTTACAGTGGCAGTTACCGGATCAAATACCTAATATACAAGTACCGCAATTATTACTGCAGCCATTATTGGAAAACGCTATCTATCATGGAATTCAGCCGTTAATTGCGGGTGGGAAGATCGTCATCAGCTTAACAACAGTAATAGCGCCGAAGTCAAAATATCCGCGTTGGCGGCTGGTGATAGAGAATGATAAGCCGGAGCATGAAGTGAAAAGTGAAGGGCATCAAGTATCCTTGCCTAATATTGCCATGCGTCTTAATGCTATTTTTGCTGGTCACGCGAGCTTGGTCTGCAAACAAACTGCTAACCAGTACCAGGTAGTCATTGAGCTGCCAGAATATAATAAGGCTAACAAATGAGCCAGATGTTAAAGCAGGGTAGTCAGTGAAATTAAGAACATTATTGGTTGATGATGAGCCTTTAGCGCGTCAGCGCTTAGCCCTATTAATGGCCGAACATGAAAATTATCAGATTATTGCGGAAGTGGGGAATGGCCAAGCCGCGTTGGATTGGCTGAAACAACATAGCGCCGATTTGGTATTGCTCGATATTCAAATGCCGGGTTTAACAGGGCTGGAAGTAGCACAGCAATTACGCGATTTTTTACCCAGTTCAGGCCCGCAGCCCGCTATTATCTTTTGTACTGCTTATGATGAATATGCATTATCGGCTTTCAAGGTGGATGCGGTAGATTATTTATTAAAACCGATTCGTAAAGAAGACTTGAATAAGGCGCTACATAAGGCCCAACGCTGGATTGAACAGCAACCGGGGGTAGACCTAGATAATAACGCCAGTGCCCGTACCCACATCAGTGCCCGAACTCATCAAGGCTTACAGCTGATATCTATAACCGATATCTATTGTTTTCAAGCCGATCAAAAATACATCACGGTTAAGTATCAACAGGAGAATGAACGTAATTGCGAAGTACTGATCGATGAGCCTTTGAAGCTCTTAGAAGACGAGTTTGAACAGCATTTTGTTCGTATTCATCGTAATGCTCTCGTCGCGAAAGATAAAATTGAGCGCTTAGAAACCGTCGATAGCAGTATCCATTTACTCTATTTAAAAGGTTTAAGTGAAGGCATGAGTGTGAGCCGTCGCCACTTACCGAGTGTGCGCAAGTTAATGCGCGGTTTGTAGTTATCCTTGAATAAACTATGCCTGATACGGGGCATTCTAATCCCGCCAAGAAAACTGTTATCATAGTCGGTATATTTGATCATTCCGCGAAGGATACCCTATGTCAGCCCGCACTCTAAAAATCGCTACCCGAAAAAGTCCCCTTGCTATGTGGCAGGCTGAACACGTGAAATCACGCCTATTAGATTTGAACCCAGATTTAATCGTTGAACTGGTGACCTTTACCACCAAAGGGGACATTATTCTGGATACGCCTCTGGCTAAAATTGGCGGTAAAGGCTTGTTTGTGAAAGAGTTGGAAGTCGCCATGTTAGCCGGTGATGCTGATATTGCGGTGCACTCGATGAAAGACGTGCCGATGGAATTCCCTGAAGGCTTAGAGCTTGGCATTATTCTAGAACGCGAAAATCCTCGTGATGCTTTTGTCTCCAATAAATACGCCTGCTTGGATGAATTACCCCAAGGCGCGATCGTCGGAACCTCTAGCCTACGTCGTCAGTGTCAGCTGCAAAACTTACGCCCTGATCTCGTTATTCGTTCATTACGCGGTAACGTACAAACGCGTTTAGGTAAGCTGGATAATGGTGAGTTTGATGCCATTATTCTCGCTTCTGCGGGTTTGATTCGTTTAGAGATGGAATCGCGTATTGCTCAATACCTTGAGCCAGAAGTTTCATTGCCTGCGGGTGGCCAAGGCGCTGTGGGTATTGAGTTACGCAGTGGCGACGAAGAAACCTTAGCCTTATTAAAGCCTATGCAACACGATATAACCGCGGCCCGAGTGACGGCTGAGCGTGCTATGAATCGTCGCTTAGAGGGGGGGTGTCAGGTACCGATTGCCTGTTATGCCATCGAAAACGAAGGTGAGCTTTGGTTGCGGGGTTTGGTTGGCAGTATTGATGGCCAGCAAATGCTTACCACAGAGTATCGCGCGCCAATTGCCGATGCCGAAGCGTTAGGTATTAAAGCGGCAGAAGATTTATTAAGCCAAGGTGCTAATAAGATACTTGCTGACGTTTATGACCAAGCCTAATGTGAAGACTTACTTATTACCTGTGCTGGTCACTCGACCAGCTTCTCAAGCAGAAGAAATTTGCCCTGCTCTCACGACTTTAGGTTGTGATGTTATACGCCAGCCGATGCTGAGTATTGAAGCTGTGGCTGAAAGTCCACGTCTTAATGCTCAATTTATGAATATTGATGGCTTTGATGTGGTGATTGCTATTAGCCGTAATGCCGCAGAAATGGGCTTGCAGCACCTGGATCAGTATTGGCCGTTAGGGCAGTTCAATATCAGTGGGCCATTAGGGATCGATTGGCTTGCTGTGGGCCCAGTGACGGCAGAGGTTATGGCTGGCGCAGGCTTAAATGTGAAGATGCCTGCGAGTCAATTTGATAGTGAAGGCGCATTAGCGATGCCCGAACTGCAGAATGTTGCGGGTAAAAAAGTGATGATTTGGCGTGGCATTGGTGGCAGAGAGACTCTAGCGCAAACTTTGCGTGAACGCGGGGCCGAAGTCGTTTATGCTGAACTGTATCAGCGACTTGTTCCGCAATATGACGAGTCTTCGTGGCAGCAAGTATTGGCCCAGCAGCCTTTATTATTGGTTAGTAGTGGCCAAGGGTTAGAGGCTATAGCGGCGCAGCAGCCAAGGATTAGTGAGCGGGTTCGTGGCATTATTGCCCCGAGTAGCCGAGTCGCAGAGTTAGCGAAATCATTAGGCTTTAACAAAATACAGGTAGCCGCCAGTGCACAAGATGTTGATATGCTGGCCGCGGTAAAAAATTGGATCGAACAAGACTCCATTACAAATTAAGGAAATCATTGTGACTGATAATGTGGAACAAGCTTCAGAGCCAAGCTCTGCAGAAACCCCTGCAGAAACTTCTGCAGAAACCCCAACAGCAGCAGTGAAAAAACAAGATACTGGCAAGCAGCCAAAGAAATCCCGTTCACTGATCGCAATTTTAGCCTTAATTTTGGTGATTCTCGCATTAATTGCCATAGGTGCTATCGCTTGGAAAGGTTATGAACTGTCGCAGCAAGTGGCTAGCGTCAAACACGGTTTGCAAAAAAATGCGCAATCCGAAGCCGGTACCGGTCAAAAAATCACGCGGCTGGAAAAACAACTCCGCCTGCAAGCAAGCCAAATCCAGCAAAACGGCGCGCGTTTAGCGCAACTGCCAGGTGCTGATCGTAATGATTGGTTATTAGCTGAAGTGGAATACCTATTACGCTTAGCGAATCAAAGATTAAACTTAGAATCTGATGTAAAAGGTTCGTTAGCCATTATGGCCGCCGCGGATAAGGTATTAGCAGAAACAGAAAACCCTTTATTATTACCGGTACGACAATTATTGGTGAGCGAAATTCAAACGCTGAAAGCCGTGCCAGCGGTGGATACAAGCGGTGCCGTTGCGCGCTTACAAGCCGTGCAAGACCAGATTGCGCAATTGGAATGGATGCCGCGTACCTTGGTTGAAGAGACGGCTAAAGTTGAGCCTATTGCCCAAGGCGAAGTCAGTGCTTGGCAGAAGTTTTTAGATAAAGCCCTAGCCGGTATTGCGGTAGTGGTGCGTATTCGTGAGCATGAAAAAGCCTTACCCGCACCATTAACCCCTGATCAGCAATATTATTTACAACAAAATATGCACCTGATGTTAGAGCAAGCTCAGGTTGCTCTTGTGCGTCAGCAGAGCGATTTATATCAGCAGAGTATTAAGAGAACTCAAGCTTGGTTAGATGAGTTTGTGATGTTAGATAATGATCATGCAAAAGCGGTTAAAAATACCCTGTCTGAATTGCAGACTTGGAATGTTGCCCCTCAACTGCCAGTCATCAGTGGCTCACTGAATAAGTTACGTCAGCTATTAGAACAGCAGCGCCGTAATGGTATTGCTTCTTCTCAAACATCCGTGAACTAGATAACGAGGAATCAAAAATGAAGAAGCTCGTTATTTTAATCGCAATCTTTTTATTGGTGGGGCTGACCCTTGGTTATCTTGTGAGCCTAGATTCCGGCTATGTGCTATTTAGCTGGGGCCGCTATTCTCTAGAAACCAGCTTTTGGTTTTTTAATATTATGTTGGCCGCATTTTTCCTTTCGGCTTACCTAGTATTACGCTTTTTTTTGTTATTAATCGGTAGTGATTGGCGTATTAATGAATGGCGAAAGCAGCGCCGTGCAAAGCGCGGTAAGCGTCAAACAACCCGTGGTTTTTTGAGCCTTGCTCAGGGCCAATGGCATACCGCAGAGCGTCAGCTTACTCAAGCCGCGGCATTAGGGGATAACCCGCTGATTAATTATCTGGGTGCCGCCCGTGCAGCTTATGAAAAAGGCGATATGGATAAGTCAGAGCAGTGGCTGAAAGAAGCAGGGCAAAGTACCAAAGGCGCTGAGCTTGCGGTAGCTATTACCCAGATTCAGTTATTGATTTCTCGTGGCCAAACTGAACAAGCGTTAGCGGTTGTGCTGCGCTTACGCAAACACAATCCAAAGCATAAGCATTTATTAAAAATGCATATCAAGGTATTACGTGAGTTAGAAGATTGGGTAGGTTTAAAAGAGCTATTACCCACAGTGCGTAAACTCGCCAAGCTGATCCCACAAGATAAGTTGAAAGAGCTAGAAGAAAAGGTGGTTATTCAGTTAATGCAGCGAGCGGCCAAAAGCCATCCGGTGGTATCGACTAAGGCAACCCAAGGCGAGATAATCAAAGACATCTATGATGACGCTCCACGGGCTGTGCGCTTATCGGTTAATGTACTACGCCAATACGTTAACTTATTAATGCAATTGCAGCAGCCAGGCAAGGCAGAGCAGGCATTGCGCTCGGCTTTAACGTCGGTTTGGCATGATGATTTAATTTGTCTTTATGGCCGTTTGCAAGGTGATGATCTGCAGCGTCAGTTATTATTTGCCGAACAACAACTGCACGAGCGCACTAATGACCCTATGTTGTTATTGGCACTGGGTCGAATTACCAACCGCGTAGGGGATACAGAAAAAGCCCAAGAGTATTTAGAGGCCGCGGCTAAGATTAAATCACTCCCAGAAGTTCATACTGAATTGGGTAACTTGCTAACACAGCAAGGTGAATTTGAGCGAGCGTGTGAGCACTTTAATAAAGCGCTGGCATAATCTTATTATCCGAAAAAGGGAGTAGCGCGATTAAACGCGGCTACTTCTTCTTTTTCGACTTATCTCGTGGTGCATAGCTAAATACATCGCTGTGCATATTGTCTTCGCTTAACCCCAGCCTTTCTAATTGATCTAGTGTGCCATGTATCATGGTTGGTGAGCCACACGCAAACATCTGTACTTGGCTCAGATCGTCAAAATCTTCATGAATGACTTGATAGATCCAGCCCGCACGACCTTGCCAGCTATCGATACCCGCTTCGAGCACTGGGTGGAAAGTGAAATGAGTGAAATCATCTGCCCACTTTTTCGGCGTATCGTAAAGATAGAACTCATCTAAAGAGCGGTTTGACCAATATAAGTGCACTTCGTGTTCAGGGTCTTGGGCCAAGATCGCTTCAGCTAAACACTTAATCTGCGAGAAGCCGGTGCCTGCACAAACCAATAAAATAGGCTGCGCAGGTAATTCATTTAAGAAGCAATCACCTTTAGCTAGGGTTACCTTAACCGTACTGTGATTAACCGCGGCAGCGTTGAGCTCTGCAATAATACCGGCAGTGACTTCATTATGATCAGAAATTTGCAACTCTAATCGACGGGGAAACTTTGGGTCGGGGGCATTCGCAATGGAATAAGGCAATTGCTGGTCGGCGATATGCAATTCCAAATACTGGCCAGGCAGGTAATCTAACTTGCTGCCCGCTGGGGCTTGCAGTTCGATACGGTATACGGAAGTATTTAGGCTTTCGACACTCATCACTTGGCAAGCCAGTGTTTTTTCGGGTGAGTGTCCTGGGGCATAAATCTCTGGCATAAAAATCTCTAGATCAGATAACGGATAGGTTAAACATAATAATACCTGATTAGCAGACTCAAGTATTTCCCCTTTTTGCTGCTCGACTTGATAACCCTGGCGTTGGTCGATCTTGCCAGATATCAGCTGAGCTTCACAAATTTGGCAGACACCATTTTCACAGCTAAGGGGTATGATTACCCCTTGCTCATAGGCTGCTTCTTGCAGCGCTTGATTTTCAGCTACAACAATAGAAATACCTGAGGGCTGAAAGGTGACTCTATGATAATGACTCGCTGTGCTCATGCTATAACGCCATAATCATAAGTCTAGCTCATCCCAGATGGCATCAATCTTACTTTTTACGGCCTCATCCATCACGATAGGCTCACCCCATTCGCGATCGGTTTCCCCAGGCCACTTGTTGGTGGCATCTAAGCCCATTTTTGAGCCTAAACCAGAAACAGGGGAGGCAAAGTCGAGATAGTCGATGGGGGTATTATCGATCAACGTCGTATCCCGAGTTGGGTCCATACGCGTCGTAATCGCCCAGATTACGTCATTCCAGTCACGGGCATTAATATCGTCGTCGGTAACAATCACAAACTTGGTATACATAAACTGGCGTAAGAAAGACCACACACCCAGCATGACGCGCTTAGCGTGACCTGGATATTGCTTCTTAATGGTGACCACCGCCATGCGATAGGAGCAACCTTCTGGTGGTAGGTAGAAGTCGGTAATTTCTGGAAATTGCTTACGCAAAATCGGCACAAATACTTCGTTCAGCGCTACCCCCAGAATGGCCGGTTCATCAGGCGGGCGGCCCGTATAAGTACTGTGATAAATAGGATCTTTACGGTGAGTGATGCGTTCCACCGTGAATACGGGGAAGCTATCGACTTCGTTGTAATAACCGGTATGGTCACCAAACGGACCTTCGTCGGCCATCTCATCTGGGTAGATAAAGCCTTCTAAAATGATCTCGGCAGAAGCTGGCACCATTAGGTCATTACCTAGGCTCTTAACCACTTCCGTGCGGCTATTGCGTAATAAACCGGCAAAGGCATATTCCGATAATGTATCCGGTACTGGGGTCACAGCGCCTAAAATGGTTGCTGGATCCGCGCCTAAGGCTACGGAAACAGGATAAGGCTTACCTGGGTTCTGCTGTTGGAATTCGCGGAAATCCAATGCACCACCACGGTGACTTAACCAGCGCATAATCAACTTATTTTTGCCGATGACCTGCATACGATAGATGCCAAGGTTGTGGCGTTCTTTATTTGGGCCTTTAGTGATGACTAATGGCCAGGTAATCAATGGCGCAGCATCTCCCGGCCAGCAATGCTGAATGGGAAATTTGCTCAGATCAACCTGCTCGCCTGTGTGGACGATTTCTTGGCAAGGGGCTTTTTTAACTTCTTTTTGGCTAAGGCTTAACACCTTACGAAAAATGGGAAGTTTACTCCAAGCGTCTTTTAGGCCTTTTGGTGGCTCAGGCTCTTTTAAGAAAGCCAATAGCTCGCCCACTTCACGTAATGCCTCAACAGAAGATTCACCCATGCCCATAGCAACGCGTTCCGGGGTACCGAACAAGTTGGCTAGCACGGGCATGTTATGCCCCTTGGGGTTTTCAAATAATAATGCCGGGCCGCCAGCACGTAGAACACGGTCGGCGATTTCGGTCATTTCTAAATGAGGGTCGACTGGATAGCTGATGCGTTTAAGCTCGCCTTTTTTTTCCAGTTGCTTGATGAAGTCACGCAGGTCTTTATATTTCACGAGTAGCCTGTTTCTGGTCATGAATATCTTGAATACCCATATCATAAAGGGCTAAGCGGTTGATTTCTAATCTTATGTCCCTAAGATGGCGCTAATTAGGCTTTATACGGCTTTTTGAGGGGTTTAGTTTATGAGTGCACGTTTTTACCTGTTAGTCTGCGCGTTAACGGGTGCAATGAGTGTGGCGCTAGGTGCGTTTGCTGCTCACGGCTTAAAGAAAGTCGTCAGCCCAGAGATGTTGGTGGTTTATCAAACGGGTGTGCAGTATCAGTTTATCCACAGCTTAGCACTATTAGCATTGGCGATTTTATTATTAGTGCCTGCAAGCCAAGCAGTAAAAGGTTTAGTTAAGTGGAGTGCGAACTTTATGATACTAGGCATGATGCTGTTTAGTGGCAGCTTATATGCCATGACATTTATGTCAGTAGCAGGTGGATTCCCAACTTGGTTAGGCCCGATTACCCCTATTGGTGGATTAGCCTTTATAATAGGCTGGATATTTTTAATGGTTGCCGCGTTTAAGCTGCCAATTGATGAGCAATAATTCGTTATTATGATTAATGAAGAGAAGAATAAAGTGACCGAACAAGACAAGCCTTTGCTAGAGAAAGAGCTGACAGAAGAGGAAGTGATCGCAAGCCAAAAGCGCCGTATTCGTTCTTTTGTGCGCCGTACCGGCCGCTTAACCGCTGGCCAGCAGCTTGGATATGACCGCCAGTGGGACACATTAGGTTTTTCCTTAGAAGATGGTGAGTTCGATATCCCTAAAGCCTTTGGACGTGAAGCTTATACCGTATTAGAAATCGGTTTTGGTATGGGGCAGTCGTTTATTGAAATGGCGAAAGCGGATCCAGACAAAAATTACATTGGTATCGAAGTGCATACCCCTGGGGTGGGATCTGCATTACGTATGGCCGATGAAGAAGGCATTAGCAATGTACGCATTAGCCAAGACGATGCGATTGAAGTATTGAAACATCAAATTACTGATGAAAGTTTTGATTGTTTGCAGTTATTTTTCCCAGATCCATGGCATAAGAAACGTCATAATAAGCGCCGTATCGTCAATGAAGAGTTTATCCAACTGATTCGTCGTAAGATGAAGCCGGGTGGCATCATTCACATGGCGACCGATTGGCAGCCGTATGCAGAGCATATGATGGAAGTTCTGAGCGCTGCAGAAGGTTATAAGAACCAAGCGGGGGAAGGGCAATATACACCGCGCCCTGATCATCGCCCATTAACCAAGTTTGAAAAGCGTGGCGAGAAACTTGGGCATGGGGTATGGGACCTGTTTTTCGAAAAAGTTAGTTAAAAGTTAGAAGCTAGTTGCATTGCTATCACTGCGTTAAACATTACATTCAAAATGCTCATTTAGCGGGCTAAACTCCGCTTTTTCATTAATGTTTGCCTTGTGCTAGCGGCTTCACTAACGCTTCTAAAAATTTATTTCAGCATAAAAATAGCACGACGAATGAGTGCAAGTGCGAGAAAAAAGTTTAAACATTAAATATAACCTTCAAATTTTGGGACATGAAAATGATTAAAAAAGATAAAGAAAAAGTATTTGGTGGCGAGTGGAGCCAAGCTCAGTTAGAAGAGTTTTTGGTTGAGCAAGACTACCCTGGAGAAACCGCTGATTTCACCTCAATCATTCGAGCTTACCGCCACATGATGCCAGCATCATTCGCGGATTTTTTGATCTTGCTGAAAGAGAAAGGCGGTGATGTAAACGCGAAAAATGACGCTGGCGAAACAGCCTTATCCATTATCTCTGCCCACCCTAAAGGGGTTGAATTTGCTGCACTTTTAAAAGAAGCCGGCGCGAAGTAATAGGCTATTATTTTTTAAGTTTTAGTATGATCGCTATGTTTGACCTAGTTCGAGCATAGCAACAGTTCTAGCCACTTGTTCTGGTGGCTTAGTTAAGATGTAATCTGAGAGTTAACATGAAATCGATAAAACCCCACTATTTAAAAACCATAGTATTAAGTGCTATTTGTACCTGTACATTAAACTCTATCGCTTATGCGGAAAACACAGCAGCATTACAAGGAATAAAACTCGGCTTTGGCCATGACATGGGCCTTGGTATAGCGCTACAAAAAGATAAAATTAATGGTTTTGTAGGTAATCATGGCCTTGCGGTTGATTACAAGGTGGTTGCAGAAAAACTTGAAGCTTCTATTCCTGCTCAATGGTATATCGGGGCGGGTGGCTTTGCTCAATGGGATGGTGACTTAGGTGGCCGCCTTCCTATTGGTATCGAAGCGAGCTTTGCTAAAGGATTTGACGCCTACGCTCAGATTATTCCAGAGTTGAAGCTAGTGAATGATTTGGGTTTTGGTTTAGGCGCCGGTCTTGCTGTCCGTTACCAGTTTTAAGCAAGGTTCAAGGTCGTTAGTGTCAATAGCGGCGTACAGAAGTAACGCTACGGATTGGTCATTACAATCCGTAGCGTTGACGAATTTCCTCTATTTGATCTGCGTAGTTTATTAAAAACGCATTAAAAGCCTCGATTAGCTCTGGATGCTTAATGGTAGAAAGGTGATAAGCATAGCGAAAAGGGGGATATTTCGAGTGTCTTATTAGTCGTTTATGGGGGTACATCTTATTAGCCCGGTTTAACGCTACAACTTCATTAAAATAAACGGCTTGCACACGCTCTGAGACTAGCATGTGTATCAGTTGCTCTACAGTCTTAGAACTAACGTTTTCAAATTCTTTATTTGCAATATTATTTGCTATGCCAGGTAATGAAAAGCCTAAAATCGATCCGACAAGATGAATATCTTCTACCTTAATTTCTGCTGGCTGGTTAAGCACCAAGAGTGTCTCGTTAATTTCAAATATGGGCTCACTGTAAAATACTTCGACATCAGCCTTTAAAGAGGCAGACCAAAGAGGGTTATCGGGGAACTTTAGATCAACCTCGCCTTTCACAAACTCGTTAAATAAGCGTGGTACCGGCATAGGGTGATAATAAGCGGTTCTGTTGATCGTTACGGCAAAGAGATCAAAAATATCACGGGCAGCTCCTTGATAGCGCTGCTTTTGATCCAAAAAGTAATAAGGTGAATAATCCGTCTTTTCTACACCAAACCAGAGGTGTTCAGAGGCCATAGCTTGGTTAGAAAATGTAAATAAATGGCAGGCAATTAATATTAATAATGGCTTAATCATAGTGGGTACCCTGTGTCGAATCTATTGATTCTAGCAGAAAACCCACAACAAGCGCTTGTTGCCCATTAACTTGAACCGCAGGTATGATGGCAATGGGCGGTTAGTGGATCATAAGTTGCCCTGTACGAATACGTTGAGGGTGGTCACCTACTGGAAAGCTCGTCACTTCAACCGCGTCATCAAAGGATATGACGGAAACACGGTCTTGCTGGCTTACCGATACATAACAGTACTTGCCATCGGCGCTCTCGGTTGACCAATAAGGCTTAGCCCCTAGTGGCGTCTCCGATAATTGCACGGTTTTATAGTCAAAGGTTGCGCGATCAACAATGGCGGCATAACCCGACATAGTGCCTGCTACACACAGCTTAGTGCCTTCGCTATTGATGGCTAAACCATGATGAGCCGAGTTTAACTGATAGTCACGAGTACTCATGTCAGCAATTTCTTGTGGAATGGGTAGGTCGATTTTACGGGTGATCTTTTGCTGCTCGATGTCGTATTCAAAAAAGCCGTGGAAAAATGAAACCTGCATATAAACAAATTTACCATCAGGGGCTACCGCCATTGGACGCACGGCGCTATCGACCCAAGGGAAACCAAACTCTTCTAGTTTTTCACCGATATCTACCCGTTGCAGAATTTCGTAAGTATTGGCATCAACGATTTGAAAAACCCGCTCACCTTTAAGCCAATCTAACCAACCACTGGTAAAAGGCACATAGACTTTACCAATACTGGCATGAAAGATTTTTTGGCCGTCTTTTGAGTAGGTATTTTCATGGGGCTGATCACCGGACTTAAATTCGTTAATGATCTTGCCTGTTGCGGTATCAATCGCGTGGACTTTGCCAGCGGTAGAAGCAGAGACTAAAAAGGTTTTGCCATCGGGGGAAATTGCCGAGTGGTCTGAGCGTGAGCCTTCTACCTGTGTGCGCCAAATTATTTCACCGCTATTCACATCCAGTGCGATCACATCAGCAAAGCTTGGGCGCGAAATAAATAAGTGACGACCATCGTTGGATGGGAACATGTCATCTACCATCTGATGATTGCCTTCGCCGATCACTTCTTTAATAAAGGTCGAAACGATGCGGCGTTTAATGCTGCTATTGAGCTCTTCTAAACGTTCTTTTTTATCGGGTACGGCGTTTAATTTTTTAATGCGCTGGAAGGTGTGTGGATCATAAATATCCACAGTGCCATCCCAGTTATTACCGACCACAATAACATCGCGCAGATCTGTGGCAGCAGCATCTGTGGTAATAGACTCGGTCGTTGGTGAACTAGCGAAGACACTGCTAGCAAACAGGATGCTAAGGGTTAGGACTGTTTTTTTAAACATAAGGGTACCTGTTGATAATGCTCATAAGGTAACTGAGCGATATTGTTTTTATTGGGATTATTTTGAACTTACTGTAACAAGGAAGTGAATAAATTGCAGTGGCCTGAGAAGACAGAGAGATTGACCAAAGTGGCCAC
>CAXIBC010000020.1:0-37640 GCA_964022115.1 uncultured Oleispira sp.
GTATAAACCTAAATAATAAATACAAAAAATATATAGATAGGTAAATCAATGAGTGCAATTAACAAACTAGGTACAGCCTTAGCGATTAGTACGCTAACTCTTGCTATGTTTGGCTGTAAAGGCCAAAACAATAGCACCTACGGGCCTCAGCAAGTTACTCCTGCAGCCACTAGCAGTACAGGCCAAAACCTAATCACACTGACTCCTATTGATACTTTATCTATCACAGATTATTCGTTAGAGCTTTGCATTAAAAATACAGGCCGTAAGTATGTTGAAGAAATCAGTGCCCTAGCATGCAATAGTAAAGGCATTCAGTTCCTAGAAGGCATAGAACAACTGACTGAATTAAAGTCATTGCACCTAAACTTCAATGACATTCAAGACATCAGCCCACTGGTTGAGCTAAAGAAGCTTCAAACCTTGTATTTAAGTGGCAACCAGATTCAGAACCTAGAGGCATTAAGCGAATTATCACAGCTATCTGAACTAGGCATCCAAAAGAACTACATTCAAGACCTAAGCCCTCTGCAATCTATGACGTCTCTTAAATCATTGCATACACACAGCAATCAAATAGATGACTTCTCGATTCTTAACTCATTAGAATTAGACCAGCTGTCTGGTAAAGAGATGCAAGAAAGCTAATTAATAACACCGCTCAGGTAGCACTAGACCCTATCGCCTCCCTATCTATTAAAACCTTTAATAAAACTCTTTTATAAGACTTATATTAAAGGTTTTTTTATACCTACCTTACAGCTAACCAAGCCCCTATTATTAACTCACCCAATAAAGATCCGCTAGACAAAAGACGGACAAAAAAAAAGACCCTTTCACACTGAAAGAGTCTTTTCGTTTTTAGCGGCTTTCTATTTAAACTGCATATCCAGCTATTTAAACTGCCTATCCAGCTAGCTCAAACTCAATAGTAGTTATTATCCTGAGGGAATAATGCACTATTCGGGTGTGCCGAGAAGTAATTATCTGGATGCTTAGGCATATTAGTATTACCTGAAATACCCGTTACCTGGCTTAACTCATGCAAGTTGGTATAAAGGCCGTCTGCATCCTGAACCAGTAAGTTTTGACCATGCTTAGGCCCACCTTCATAAGTAACCCCCAAGGCACCTAGGTTAAACCAAAAACCGGCTTTCGCTGTTTCATAATCATACTTTAATTGCTGACCACTACCATCTGGATGCTCACCCATATCCGACTCATAATTAATATCTTTGCTTTGCATAGAAATCCAGACATTAGGAGAGTCTTTCAAGACAAGGTTTTGCAATGGAAATAATTGAGCCTGAGGGGATGACTCGGTAATTTTTTCAGGAGAATCAACCTTGTCACATACAATACCACCAAGAGCTCCAGTCTCTGCACACTGCCCGACTAATGTCTTCACTGGGTGGATATAACCAGCAGTTCGCACCCCACCTAAATAGGGAGCAAAGGTAAAGGTACCTGTTCCTTCAAGCCCAATCAATCGCGCCGAAGCCGTAGCAGTAATGACCGGCTGAATAAAACCACTAACAACATCAATTGCTTGCCCCTGGGTACCAGTAGAGGAACCAAAACCAACCCTCAAGCCTGCAATTTTTCTTACACCACCGGAATCATCATGGACAAATTCAACGAATGGCTTTTCGATAACAAAATCTTCCAGCTCTTCACCAATTACATTGCCATCAGCATCTTTTATTTCTTTAACTCGACCAAAGCTAACATGACGCAGCTTAATATCCGTGCTTTCAGTGCGCTCGAAATCAGAAGGGAAGAAATAAGCACTATCTTTATTCGGATCATCTTTAAACATTACGCTTGATACATAATGATCCCCAGTAAGAGCCCCCCAAGTCGAATCCTGCTTTTCACTATCGGTCAATTCAAGGAGTTCGCCATAAACTACCGCAGAGGCACTAAAAGGGTTATTGCCATGATCATCAGTAATACCACCACAAGTACTTTCTGAACAGTTCCAATTTTTAAAAGCACCTATATCATTAGTACAAAAACGCCCTTCAAAAGTACCATCACAAGAATTCCCTGGCTCACGATGAAAGGTACCCAAAGCGAGCTCATCGATATTGACGTTCATCTCTACTTTCAGACCTAATGTCATCCTAGTAAAACTAATATCCGTCTGAGTCGTTGATACATTTTCCTCAATTTTAAACAAGGCTTGACCTGTTACCAGCCCTAGCGCCTCATCACTTAAAGCACTATCACTTAAAGAGGTTAGCTCTGCAGAACTTGAGCAAGATAAAGCAAGCAGACAAATCATTCGAATTACAAAGCCCGAATGAATTTTTTTCACTAAATAATTATTCATAGTCATATTAATCCACCACAAATAGAGAAACTTGAGTATTCGCAGGCAAACTAAGCTCTCCATTAAATTCTAAGGCCATTAAAAAAGTACTTGTATTGCCAGAATCAACCGCTTCTGTACTCGAAATGTAAATACCTTTTGTTTTGAGATGTGTCGCTTTAATCTTTTTTGGTAAGGTCCACTGCAAAGCCGACTTACCAGAGTTTTTCAAATCTGAAACTAAGTCAAAGCCTAGACCTTCAAACTCCAACGTTCCTTCTAGCCCATCAACAATTATATAGTCCGTTTCAGCAGCAGACGCATCAGCTTTTCTCTTACCCGAGGTATTGGTAAATATAAAGCTACTCTCATCACCTAAAACAACTTTAGCGTTAATCGTAATACCACTTTGGCCTGATATTTCATTTAAAACATCATCCCCAACAGGCACTAGCTCAGCATGAGCGGCTGATGTTAATAAGCAGATAGAGGCGAATATAGAAAATAGTTTATTCATCATAAAATACCCCTTAGATATCCATCGTAGTTATACGAAGGTGTTGAACCTGCATACCACGAATTTCAATGGTATTACCCACATCAGGTTGAAAAGCGTAATGATAGTTCTCTGGAGTACCATCATCAGCCATACCATCTCGTAAACCTGTTCTTAAAGCAGGATTGTATTGCTCCCCAAAATAAATACCCTTCACATAGATATTACTTTTAGGGGCTACTCCGACAGACGCAGGTAAAGGCAATATTTCTACTTGCAACTGATTATTTCCAGCTTCATCTGTAACGGTACCAAGCACCATAGGCTGGTCATGAGTACCTAGAGTCGTATAGATATCAATACCTGTAAAAGTAAGACGACTTTCAATAGGTGTCGTCACATAATCCCCGCTAGAAATAGCATTTGATTTACTCGTAGAGGTTGGCAAAGAAGTAGATACGGTTAATTTATCGATATACAAGCCAGTAGCACCCGCTACTGAAATACCATGACCTGCCGTGGCGAAAACATCTGAGTATGTGCCATAAAAGCGGAAACCTTCAACATCGATAATGGCACGAAAATTTTGCGCTGAGCCATTAATTACATCATCAAAACGTAAGTGGGCATTAAACTTATCAGAAATAGCATCTAAATCGGATTCAAAACGAGCGACTTCAGCCTGATAGCTTGCAAGATTATTCAACTGTCTTTTAGTTGATCGATCGACTTGCTGCAAACCAGCACCTGGAAACTCTGAGCGCATCACAGTAGTAGCAGTAACCGTTGAATCAGAAGCATCACTGGCATCACCAGTAAAAACATCCACAGCTCTTAAATCACCAAGAAAAACCGGATTATCAACCGTACCGAAATTACCACCAGAATCTGCTGAGCCTGAAGCGGTACCGGTTTTGTGCACTCTTAATTCACTAAAAATCAATTGGTTTAGGCCAAGGGTTTCATCTAAGTCTAGAATGATTTCGAAGCCACCTGGCTGCCCTTTATCTTCACTATGAATAGAAAGATTATCGACAACTACTCCCATACCGGCACCGACTGTCGATGACAACTCACTATCATCCATAGCTTCAAGGGCATGACTCTGTGTACTTAAAGCACAAAGAAGCAAAGGGAAGTTGAGGTAATGTAAACCGAGTTTCTTCATAGAATCACTCTTACTCTGATAATCTTATTATTTTTATATTTCTTAGTTTTTTGATGACTAAGATTCATTAATTAGAACTAATTTCAAGCTTAACAAGCTATTAGGTTATAAATCTTTATATCAGCTTTAACATACTATAAAGATGCTGCACTCATGTACAACATCTTTACCCTGTCTTTGCGTAAACCTATAGCTCGTACCAACTCCAATCTGGTGAAGCGCCGACACAAACTGCAAACTTTTCAGGATCGTTCGCTATTACCTTTGAACCCACATATTCACAAATAACTTCTGATGGCACAGTTAAGTTCTTCACTCGCTCGCCAGAGAATGTCCATTTCTGCTTGTCTAAGTTGCTTGCACTGCAGTGGGTTCCTAAAAGATATTGATTGGTTCCATCATACTGTAAACATGTTGGCTTATCCGCATCAATTGTTCGGAAAACCAACTGCTTGGTAGTCGGATTATAGGCTAATTTATTTTTATCATCAGCCCCAAGTGTACAACTACGAACCCTAATATCACTGCCCATAGCACCCTCTATGGCCAAGCAGTTGTCACCACCTTCATTAGCATTCTCAACCGCCCTCCAATACTGATCAACTTGTACGCTATGATCTAGATCTGGGTAATCTGCCGAAGTATATGTAACACCTGTTTCTGTATCTGTAATAGAGACACTGAAATTTAGGTCAGTCGATCTATTCACGAATGGCAATGTAATCTTCTCTGTGACAAGAGGGTTAGAAGATGCCGCAACTGAGGGTGCAGAGCTAAAGTTTGCTGGCACATCCGCCCCAGAAGGCAAACTTGGTATTGCTCCTACATAGCTCCAATTAGCAGTTAGATTATTTAAGCAGTTGTGGGTGACATCAGCCTTTAATCTCATTTGGGTATGCTTTGGATTTCTTGAAGTAGCGGATATATCACTCGTAACAAAAAGGCTGGTAAGGCTATTCCAGCTCGCTTTAACCATGTTATCTATACCATCATAGTCATAAACAATACCCGATACACTAATAGGTGCTGTAGCATTAGTAATATCTAGATTACCTGATGCATTACTGACATCAATATGAGTCGTAGGTAACTGATTAGAGATTGAGGCATGATCGTTCAACAAACCTAACTCTACTGAGAAACTAGGATCAGGCGCACAGTTATCAATAATAGGAACCGCTACAGTTTGCTCTGTTTGCCCAGGTGCAAACGAAACGACCCGAGAAAAAGAACTATAGTGCGTCCCTTCTACTGCGGTTCCATTAGCAAAGTTCAAATAGACCTGGAAAGATTCATTACTATTATTCACTAAACTTGTGAAATCAGTTTGAGTGGCCTGTACTACTAAGTCTACAGTGCCATCCGTTTCAGGAATACTATACGAGTTAACCTTAAACTTAACTTTAACCGGTGTTGTAACGTCAGTGATCGCTACACTAGCACTATCATTATCTGTAGCTTCGGCAGCATCTGGCATAACAGAGCTACAACTTGCTTCATAAACCCAAGACAACTCAATCGTCTCATTCGGATCATATAGTTCATCATTATTTAGAATCGATATCTGAATTTTCTTATTACTCTTATCCTTGTCAGCCCAAAAGATATCAGCTTGACCGGATGCAGAAGGGTTTAAATAGTCGATTGTATAGTCATCAACGGCAGTTGCTGTACTGCCTGCAAAATCTAACGTGACACAAATCTCACCATCGTCACCTTCTATGCGTTCTAATTCAACCAATACGACATTACTGGTAGACCCCTGGTCAACTTCGTCCACGGTATAACCTGTCTGTTTAAAACTAATACGCCCTGGTGTGATGTCATTAATAATCTGACCATGAGATCGCTTAGTACCTAATATTGCACTAGTTGATGGATCCGTTAACGTTTCACTACCAGCATCCGTGACCTTAATCAGGGTTACAGAAAAGATCTCATCAAGTTCAAATATACCATCCAGAACGCTATCAAAACTGATCGTTTGGGTTTGTCTTGTTACAGGCGTGCCACTGGCATTATTAGGAAAACTTAAGCGCCCTTGCCCCAATACACTTCCATTTGGGGTACCGGCAATAGGAAAACCAGCCTGAGTAATTGTAAAATCATCAGGGCTGATGGCGGTTAATGTTTCTATTTCATAGATAACATCAAAGGCACCCAAGCTATCACTACCAACTCGCTCTACCGTTACAATACCTGAATTACCTTCATCTACAGCAATATTGTCAGTTGCTGTTTCTGGTGCAATACCAATAGCGCCATAAGGATTAGGAGTTTTATCAACAATATTGACATCAATTATTGCATTAGCTGCTAACTCAGGCTCAGCCGGAAGCTTGACAAGCTGCACCTGGAAGGTCTCAGTACCTTCACGTAGATCATCACCAATCAACTCAACCGTAATATTTTTATCCGCAACATCATGCACAGCCCAAGTAAGCGTACCCTTACCTCTATCAGGGCTTCCTTGTGCTTCTGGGTCATCTTTTAATCTGAAATCAGTATCGAGCACGGCGCTGTCGGATAACAACTCAAAACCAACAGAAACAATACCATCATCACCCTTGATACGTTTAACAGGAATCAGTAATTCATTTACCGCAGCTTCAACTTCATTTTCATCACCAGTCTCCTGCGCATTAGTAAATTCAAATACACCTTTTTCCTGATCTGGAAAAATACTAACTAGTTCACTGGCTGTTAGAGCACGGTCATAAATGCGAATATCATCAAAGCCACCTATAATCCCTTCCGAAGCACCTGGCACATTACCAAATACCCAATCGCCTGAAGCATAACCAAGACTTGCTCCTAGCAGAGTTTTTTCTGTATCTGGAATAACATTTAAAGGATTAGGGTCAGGGTACGCAACATTCAATTCTGCTTTATCGATGTATAGCTGGGTATCCGAACCATTTTTAACATAAGCAACTGTCATCCACTGATCTAAACGTACTTCTTCAAGACTTAATTCTGCCTCAATTGAATCATCCGTTGAATTATTAAACTGTATTTTATAAGTGCTCTTATTAAAAAATAGCGCAGGCTGCCTGGTACCCGCTTCGCCTTTTTGTACAAAACCAGCCCAATTAGAAACAGGAAGAGAATCTAATTTAAAACGATATATTAATGTATATTGATCACGAGCTTGATCTATTTGCAGTCCAGTTGCTGATCCATCAATAGAGAAAGAATCCGCACCATCCATCTTAGCGAAATAATCAGATGAATCACCTTCACGAGCCACTATCTCTACTTGAGAAGTATTCAAACTTAGGTTATGACCATTACCACTAACATCCAACGCTGGGTTGGTATACTGATTAAAATTATATGCAGCTAATAATGGCGAGGTAATTTTAAGTGTAATCACAATGGTCGTCGTTGCCGGCGAGTCCACGTCAGCATCAGTAATCTGAAGCTGAAGATCGATGTAATAATCATCATTGATGAGATCAACCGCTGATAGAGTGACATCTGATGTATTAGCATTAGTTAAAGTCGGTGCCACAACAGTATCTGTGCCGGTACCATCTTGACCGACTCTTTGATCAATAATAGACCAAAGGTATGTGACGCCTGAACTGTTACCAATTTCAGGATCAATCGCCGTAACCGATAAATTAATCTCAGTTTTTTCTGGGAACTCACGCTCAGGAGTTAACGATGTAATAACGGGAGATAAATTCACAACAGGTCCGTTGGCCACCCAATTACCTTCAGATCTTGCATCATTTATATTTAACCAAGCCTGAGTAAGACCGGATAACTTTAACGCCAAAGATAAACGCGAATTTTGATCAGCATCATAAGGGGATGCAAACTGATAATCCTTACCAAAAGCAGCTTCACATGCGGTAAAACCATCTTTCCATAAATCTGATATTAACGAAGCACCACCTGTTAACGCTTCAGTAGCTATTTTCCATTCATAACCGTTTGTACAAGCAAAACCTTGCTGCAAAGGTGCACCACCGGCATAACACTGCCCAGCTAACCAGTTTCTTTTATTATCACTTTCTAGACTAAAATAGCCGCAATCTTGCGTATCACCATCTACAACACCCGCTAAAGAGACAAAATCTAAAAACGGACTTTCTGCCTTCCAGAATCCCTCATTGGCTTGGTCGCTGTAGTTAATCCATACAAATTTATTATCTGGTAGTGAGTCAACTAATACCGCAAGCGCATCATTTGAAACTGCTGAATTTGGGGGCCTATATTCGGCATTATCCGCCAATTGCTTACAGTAACCAAAACCTAAGGCTGACTCAGCCTTTACATCTGTTAGCTGCCATTGAGCAATACCGGAGGAGTTATCACCTAGGTAACAAGCATGGTAAGCAACATAACCATTACAGGATTCTGCAATCCATTTACCCGTAGAATCAATCAAAGCACAATCTGCATTGCCACGGCTCTTAGGCTGGCCAGCCCCCCACCAAGCTTGACGGGTTTGGTTTGAAATGAAGAATTCTTCAAATGCCAAATCCGAACGATTTAACCAGACCTTATTATAATCTGAAGCCACCCCTGAACCACCTGATGGTAATGGAGCCGTTTTGATAGCATCATTCTCTGCGTTATCACGAGGAACTGCATAAAGCGCCTGAAGGCCTTGCTGCTCGTCACACACAGCAAAACCAGAACGCCACTCACCTTGCTCTTTTGTAATGAACCATGAACCTGAATCATAACAAGCAAATGAATGCTTTTCCGAACATGAGGCATCCTGCCAAAAGCCCGTATCACGATTGATGAGTGTGCAATCGGCAACACCCAACTCGCCTGCGGAATTACCTAAGCTTGAGCCTAATAAATTGGCATACTCAGTACGATTTCCTAACCAGTAGTTTTCAGTGAGTGCATAATTCTCAGTATTCGAATAAAAATAAAGCCAAGTTCTTTTTTTAGAGGCTGTAATGGCTCCAATCACTTTACCTAATTGAGCATTTTCATCATTATTTACAGGCACACTAAAGAAATAGGAAGGGCCAAAATTACTTTTACATAACTTATCGGCCTTAATTGGATCCCACGCATCTACCGACTTAACTTTAGCTCCAGCGTCACCATCTTGTGGCTCACCTGGATTAACAACAGTGCCTAATGCCTGCGCAATTCGCCATTCACCGCCGTTATAACAGGCGTAATGAGCGCCTACATAGTCGCAATCATCTACAACCCAAGCGCCAGTAGCAGCATCACTTTCTCGATAAACACAGCCTTGCTCTGACTCATTAATACCGACTGTGTTTGAATCATCACGAGTTGGATCGTAGGTTAATCCAGGATTATAGGAAAAAGATAGGCTAGTAAAAAATAAAGTAACTACGCCCAAAATAAAAGATAATAACAATTGCTTCTTAGCCAATAACTTTTGCATGATTTAATGACCTTTAATATTTATATAACTTACAGGATCAACACTAATACTTTCAAATCCAGCGCTACCAATAATGGATCCATTAATACTAATATCTTTAAGCGTAACAGCCCCCTGAATACCCCCTAAAGAGACTGCGACATAAGCGTCAGCCCCCACGCCTTCACCTTTAACTTTAATATCGTTTAGCACAAAATCTTCAAATTCTACTCGGGTAGAAATATAGTTTTTACCCTCAGTATCGTTCAAGGTTACATCGCCATCATTAGAGGTATCGTAAATAAACTCACCATCATCCATATAGGTAAAATGGAAAAAAGACCCTGTTGGCATATTCGCATTAAATGCAATGCCACCATCATTGGTAAATTTAAAGGTAATACCTGAGTTTTCAGCCAGGGTAAAATCATTAATCGCTAAAGAGCCTAAGCGGCTATATTGGTTGTGTAACTGTGCCGTGGTTGAAGGCGTCGCAGATAACGGGTCTACAGCTGACAAACTGCTGTCGTAGTTGAACTGTAAAGCACCTATATTCATATCCATAACCGCAAAACTGTTAAGCTTCATTACAAGCTCCCCAGCCGCAGTTACATCAATATCAAAAGAAAAAGCGCTGTCCTTAATTTCTATGTCGCGCAAAGAAAATGATCCACCACCTTCTTTCTCTAAAGCGCCATCCGCTTTATCTTCATAGCGCACCTCTCCAATCGTTATATCAGATTGGGTTTCGATATCGATTGTAATACCACTCTGACCAGCAATACCGGAAAGATCATCATCCTGCATCGGCACTAGAGCAAAACAGTTAGTACTAAGTAAAAGCGAAATACAGATTAATTTTTTCATGATTATTTACCCTGTATCGTTAGGTAGCTGTCTGGGGTCATTGAATATCCATTCAGCACTAAACGCCCCATTGAGCCCAACTGATTACCTGCACTCATATTACTAATGGTTATATCCCCTGCTTGAGTGATAATACCAATATGCAAACCACCAATTTCTTCACCCGCGGCATTTTTACCTGATGTTAAGTCGACAGAGTTTACGCTGCTAAAATTATTTAATGTGACCTTTCCGCCAAAAGTGAAGTCATCCGCACTACTATTATTATCAGCCCCATAATCGGTATAAGCTAAATCTAAAGAGAGTGTTTCTGGCAGGAACATGCCTATTTCAATCCCTTCTTCACCACTAGCTCCACGAGCAAAAACTTCAATATCAGTAGTACCACCATGATCATTAATATTGGTTAAGGCCAAGCCACCATAAGAATGCATTTGATTAACAATGGCTCCCGCAGTCTGGTCTCCATTAACGTTAAACTGATCAAATTTAAGGTCTAAGTTATTAATACCTGTTATAGCAAGGGACAAGCCTGATTTTTTACCCCGAGTAATCAGATCCATAACCATCTTGATGGGTCTATCTGTCCCAGGGGATACTGCATCATCATTTGCACTATCCGTATCAATGCTCAAATTTCTAATATTCAAAGAGTTAGAGTCAGTTTCAAAGTAAGTTCGACCGATTGTACCTTTAAAGTTTAGGTCTAAATCGATACCACTTTGACCCGACACATGCCTTAGATTTTCTTCTTCAAGGCTCTGCATAGCATTCGCTTGAGATACTGGTAACAATAATACCAAGCCAAAACAGCCGATTAAATTTGTCGATAATTTCATAATCAATGCCCCATCACTTCAAGGTAGCTACCAGGCAGAATTTCTAAGTTTACTTTGACACTCCCTAGAACCGGAGCTGATGTGGCACCCGCTGGATTTAACATAATATCGTCAATACTCATGCTTCCTCTGACACCGCCAGTTCCTGTATTCACATCCCCTAGCGCAATCAACATCCCTTTATCGCTACCCGCACTGACGTTAATAGAGCCATCTTTTACATAGAAGTAATTCGTTGCTGCATTACCTGCATCCGAATCCAACGCATTAAACGATACCGTGGCGCTTAACTCCTGAACCTCGGCATCAGTTTTGTCATACAACACAAAATCAAAACCAGACCCCGACGCAAAATAGGCATCAAAATTAATTGCCGACTCACCCGCAACATCAGGAGCACCCAGTGTCAAATAACCACCTGCAGGTATCATGAAGTTTTTAAGAGTAATATCGTTGAATACTGATTCGTTTAATCTGAAATTTCGTATATTTACCTGACCGGCTACCTCAGGTATACCTAAGCGCAAGCCTTCATCTGTCACATCAAAAGTAATACCAGAGAACTTAATACCGCCTGCCGTACAAGTATTTCCCGAATAACTTGAGCAGTGGTCTATTGTCATGGATAGCTCAGAACCATCATCCGTGTAATAAAGATCGTAAGATGTTTCTTTAGGAATGGTTACGTCGACTGTAAAACCAGACTCATCGGCTAGGTTGTTATCATTTAAATCGTAGCCACCAGCCCAAACATCTACAACAAGAGGATTAATACCACCGGTATTTAGATTTCTCATACCTAAACCACCCAGTGTTTTACCGTTCACCTTTACAGCATCAATGGATAAGTCAATAGGAAGGGCTCTATTTGTAAAGCGAATACCGCTACGACCTTCACGATCACTACCGACATCCCCCTGAACAACATCTAAATCTACAACCAACTGCTCTCTTGTAGCAATATTCACATCAGACATAGTGATGCGACCAAGATCATCTTCATCAAAGTATTGGATGGCTTCGATTTGCATTTCATATTCGGAGCGTAAAATAACACCTTCTTGTGCAACAACATCAGACATACTGGAATCATCCAATCTTTCTAATGCGCTAGCCATAAGAGGCATCATTAGCAATGTAGTCAAGGCTCGGGCTGCCATGAGAACTCCTTTTAATTTATTATTTTTTTTCTTATTAGTGCAACCATCTAAAGGGGGAATGGCACACAGGTACAGAAACATACCAGAATCAACACAATTGTGCCATGAGGCGTGCTTACAATTTGTTACGAGACCGCATATTAATACCAAAACCCATAAAAAAAACTTTAAATATCAATAACTTAGATGGATTTAAAGTTATTGTAAATTAAGGAACTTAAAGTGAACATTTGTTATCAGTTTGCAAAGAATTATACAGACCAATCAATTTCAGGCTTATTATTATTTCTAAGATATTGATTTATATAGGAAAAAGGTCTTGATCCAAAGAACCCCCGATGAGCGGATAAAGGTGATGGATGAATACCTTTTAGAAGCAAATGCTTACTCTCATCAATAAATACGTCTTTCTTTTGCGCATAAGCCCCCCAAAGCACAAAAACTAATCCTTGATGGTGCTGTGAAAGCAATTGAATCACTTTATTGGTAAAGGTTTCCCAGCCTTGCTTTTGGTGCGAACCCGCATTCTTGCGCTCAACCGTCAACATAGCATTAAGTAATAAAACCCCCTGCTTTGCCCAAGGTGTTAAATCTCCAGTAGCTGCAATAGGAAGCCCTAAATCGGTATTCAGTTCCTTATAAATATTTTTCAACGAAGGTGGCAGTTTTTTAACTGAAGCTGGCACTGAAAAACTTAAGCCATGGGCTTGATCAGGGCCGTGATAGGGATCTTGCCCTAGGATGACCACTTTTACGTCTTTGAGGGGCGTTAAATGAAACGCGGTAAAAATCTGATCCGCAGGGGGATAAAGAGTCTTGCCTTGTGCTTGCTCGGTGCTAAGAAAGTCCTGTAAAGCCTGCATATAAGGCTGATCGAACTCAGAGGCTAATAATTCTTGCCAGTCTTTTGGCAGTGCTTCAGGCGATAAATTGATTGCAGTTTGAGGTGCGGATTCAGTAGACTCACTATCAGCAAACATCGAAAATTGTTCGTTCATTCACGCCCTACCAATGTACTTCATAATTTACGTTGATTAATCAGCTGCCATGCTTGCATTCATGCAGCAACCTCCCGCATTCATCGCACTGGTCTTTCATACATAATGTCAACTCAACAAAGAATTGTGCTGAACAATTATAAGCCGTCAACTTTCATTAATGACTTCATATAGTAATGATGAGTAACTTCAGAGTGAAGAATTAGTGTGATTCTTTTCAGGTGGCGTCACTCCGCAGGGAAGCGGAGTACGAGCCTACAGGGAGAGCGCAGCGGCGTATTCACGGCGTCCCCAGAAAAGGATCACCTAATTGTGAGCACGCCATAATTCATCATTACGGCGAGTCACTTATGACGCCAATGCTTACTTAGCCACAGGACGCATGTGCGGGAACAAGATTACGTCTTTGATCGTTGGGCTGTCAGTGAACAACATAACCAAGCGGTCGATACCGATACCTTCACCCGCGGTTGGCGGCATACCGTATTCTAGCGCCTGAATGTAGTCAGCATCATAATGCATGGCTTCATCATCACCGGCGTCTTTCTCAGCAACCTGCTTCAAGAAACGATTCTTTTGATCTTCCGCATCATTAAGCTCAGAGAAACCGTTCGCCAACTCACGACCACCGACAAAGAACTCAAAACGATCCGTTACAAACGGATTCGCATCGTTACGACGTGCCAATGGAGAAACTTCCCAAGGGTACGCTGTGATGAAGGTTGGCTGATCCAACTTCTCTTCAGCAGTTTCTTCAAAGATTTCACACAACCACTTACCCGCACCCCATGCAGACTGTTTATCATCTTCACGAATGCCTACTTGACGGCCATACGCAATCATCTGCTCTAGGTTGTTTTCAGGGTCGTTAATAACCGCCGCATCAAACTCAGGGTTATATTTAAGCACCGCTTCCGCCATGGTTAAACGCTCAAACGGCTGATTGAAGTCATAAATAACTTCAGAAACTACATTGCCTTCCGCGTCTTTGGTGGTGCTCTTAATATCGGTAGTACCCAATACTTCTAGCGCCGCTGTCCGTAACATATCTTCCGTGATGTTCATTAGATCGTTGTAATCAGCATACGCCTGATAGAACTCGATCATAGTGAATTCAGGGTTGTGACGGGTCGACAAACCTTCGTTACGGAAGTTACGGTTAATTTCGAAAACACGCTCAAAACCACCCACAACCAAACGTTTCAAATACAGCTCTGGGGCGATACGCAAGTACATATCAATGTCTAACGCATTATGGTGCGTTTCAAATGGCTTAGCCGTTGCGCCACCTGGAATGGTTTGCAACATTGGCGTTTCAACTTCCATGAAATCACGATCCGCTAAATAACGACGAATACTGTTCACGATGCCCGAACGCACTTTAAAGGTATTGCGCGTTTCTTCGCTCACGATCAAATCAATATAACGCTGACGATACTTAACTTCTTGATCCGCAAGGCCGTGGAATTTATCAGGCAATGGACGCAAAGACTTAGTTAAGATTTGGAAGTCTTCAAGCGCCATCACTTCACAATATAACTCGCCTTTACCCGACTTACGTAACTGACCTTTGGCCGCAACAATGTCACCGATGTCTAGGTTTTCCCACGCAATTGATTCTTTCTGTAGCTTTTTACCCACATATATCTGAATAAAATCACTGCCGTCTTTAATACCCACAAACGGACCACCACGGCGCATTACACGACCCGCAACCGAAATAGGCTTATCCAGCTCAACCAAGGCTTCTTTATCTAATTCGCCAAATTCTTTTTGTAGGTCACCCGCCATGTGCTCACGATCAAAATCGTTTGGGTGACCATTTGCAGCAGAACCTTCACGTAGTTTATCTAATTTACTACGGCGCTCTGCAATCAGTTTGTTCTCTTCTAATGCCACTTCAGCATTGTTGCTTTCAATTTCGTTACTCATGACTACAGGCCTTTCTTCAAACTAGCTTCAATAAATGGGTCAAGGGCGCCGTCTAATACAGCCCCTGTATTTCTATTTTCTACACCGGTACGCAAATCTTTAATACGAGAATCGTCCAATACATACGAACGAATCTGACTGCCCCAGCCAATATCAGCCTTCGAGTCTTCTAGCGCTTGAGATTCAGCATTACGAATCATCATCTCGTGTTCATACAACTTTGCTTTTAACTGCTTCATCGCCTGATCTTTGTTCTTATGCTGGGAACGCTGATTCTGACACTGAGTCACAATATTAGTAGGTATATGGGTTATACGTACCGCCGATTCAGTGGTATTGACGTGCTGACCACCCGCCCCCGATGAGCGATAAACATCGATACGCAAATCCGACGGATCAATATCAATTTCAACGTTATCGTCAATTTCTGGCGAGACAAAAACCGAGGCAAACGAGGTATGACGACGGCCACTGGAATCAAACGGTGACTTTCGAACTAAGCGATGCACACCGGTTTCAGTGCGCAACCAACCAAAAGCATACTCACCTTGAAAGTGAATGGTTGCACCTTTGATGCCCGCCACATCACCGGCGGTCACCTCAAGCAATTCGACCTTAAAGCCTTTTGCTTCACCCCAGCGCAAATACATACGTAAGATCATTTCTGCCCAATCTTGGGCTTCGGTGCCGCCTGATCCTGATTGAATATCAAGATACGCGTTATTTGGGTCCATCTCATTTGAGAACATGCGTCGGAATTCTAAAATACCCAACTGAGTCTCAAGTGCTTCTAATTCAGCAACGATATCATCAACCGCCCCTTCATCGCCTTCCTCAACCGCCATATCCAATAGGTCTTGAGCATCATTACAACCGGCATCCAGACTATCAATGGTCTTAACCACCAACTCTAAACTTGAGCGCTCGCGCCCTAATTCTTGGGCTCTTTCAGGCTCATCCCAAATCGCAGACTCCCCTAATATCAGCTCAACTTCTTCTAAACGCTCTTTCTTATGGGCGTAGTCAAAGATACCCCCTAAGCATGTCTGTACGTGCGCTTAGGTCTTTAATGGTTTCAACGATCGGATTGATTTCCAAGGTGCAGCCTGTTTTATTTGATATTTAGAACTGAGTAATATTCCTATGCAATTTACCTGCAATAACAATAAGACTCGAAAATGGTGCGGTATTTTAAACAAAACAGGGCTGTCAATCCAGCGCAATATGATGCGTGGATGACAACCCTAATAAATTCAATTTATAGTAGGTACAGATGTATAGGGGCGCTAAGAAATAAAGTTATTGCCCTAGGATCTGCCAAGAACCATCGATATATCGAATAACATAAACGTTATCCTGTTCTTGTCTTAGACTACCTGTCACTAAGCCCCTAAAAGTAAAGTACGCAATCGCATCACACTCTTCTCCTGCGGTAGGCTTTGTCCCTCTAGCAAAAAAACCACATTTTTCATCTGTGGTATCAGAGTCTGGCTGGTAACTCACATTGGAACCTACATTTGCAAAGACACCTTCTTTTAAGTTTTCATCAAAGGTCCTTTCCATTTTTTGGCCACCATCAACAAAGTGCACACCGGCCCAAGTCATCACATACTCACCTGACTCATTACCTTCAGCATCAGTGCGATAAGCAATGGAATAACTTTCCGAGTCACTACCAACCGCCAAATACGGCAAACCACTTCCATTTGGGTTATTAACGACTCGCTCTGTATCAAAAGCTAAGAAGGCATTAACATCGATCAGATCATGAGTGCGCCACTCCAAACTAATATCCAACATAGATTCAGGTAAGAATGATGTACCCGACTGGCTCACTAAATTGGGTTTGAACTGCATGCGCATACTATCAACACCTAAAACAATGGATTGCTCTAATGTGCCATTATGCGAAGTTTCCCCCGCAGGAAATGGATCCAGCTTTTCTCCAGTGATCGGATAATTAATTCGATAGGCGCCATGACCATTGTATTCGCGCAAATTAACAACGTCCTTATTAATAACATAAACCTGATTAATAAAATCATCCGGACTTGCACTACCATCATACTTATCTCTAATAGGGCAGGCTAATAAAGACCGCTGGTATTCATTACCCTGTGAGTCTTGCGCCGTTTTTGTATAGCCCTGCCCAGCAGCAGTCAGATCATCTTCGTCCTCTGGCTGAGCCGTACAAATGAGACCCCAATACTGATCATCACCCGCTAGTTTAGGGTAAACAATGTAACGCTCTAAGCCACCTATTTCATAATCCAGCTCAATGTACTCTACCTCAACTTCTTCCGTCTCACTGGCATTCCCATCAGTATCCAATTTAGGAAAGTTCATTGTCCCCTTTCGGCTCACTACTAACGGAAAAGGGCTCGTAGTTCCTATTTCAAAACCTTCTCTTGGCTTGAAGAACGCTTCAAATTTTGGATACTGAGTATCTGGGAAGTAGGCGGTAAAATCTTTTCCCGAAACAAATGCTTCGCTCGCAGAGGCTTCCAAATAAAATAAGGCATTATCTCGCAGTTCTGCCTCGGAACTTGTTGCGCCTTGATACTGCCCACTGAGTCTTAGTGTTGATTTAATATTAGCGAGATTATAGCGCTTCCCTAACCTTTCTTCCGGAGCTTTAAGAAGGTCACCAGCATCGGTATTAGCAATCATTAGCGCGGTTAAAGAACCCGCTAGCTTAATCTCATCAGCCGCATCCACCTTAGATGGGTCGTATAATTTAAAACTAGGCAGAACCAGCTCTATATAATCTGGAACTAAGTCTTCATCTTCCGTAGCCCCCATACCTGGGTCTAGCTTATTAGGCTGCTGCGGCAACTGAGATACCGCTTTAGAAAAAGAGAATCTCACACTGCTTCTAACCCCTACAGTACTTTCATCACTGAAATCTGATAATTCAAGTCGTAACTCATCCTTAGGGTCTGCTGCATCCTTATTCAATTCAATAGCCCCGACTAAAAATAAATCATGAATATTACTCTCAGTAGACCCCTCTGGATTTCTATCATCAAATACAAGCTCTTGACTCAATTCAAGCTTCGTTCCAGCTGGCTGTTCAATCATTAACGTATTATTGCTTGAGTCAAAGGTATTACCAGAAGCATGCCACTCACTTCCAGAGTCACAAGTACCGTGTGTACAAGAAAGATAATATTGATAAATGGATAAGATTGACTGAAATATTCGATCAAACTCGGGGGATAAGCGACGTGTTTCTGACGTAATGAGTGCAGAAGAGGCCTTAATGCTATCGCGATACTCGCTGGTAGCAAAATTAGCATTAAGATTGCTAACGTAGTTAATCATGGCTTTCGTTTTCACAACAGCATCATGATAATCTTCAATATACTGGCCATTAATGACAGGAGTGGCTGCCGTCAACTCTCCTGCATTTAGGTTTAGCGCGTCAATCTCTTCCTCGAAGCGATCAATTACACGCTCAATCTCACCGGGTAACGATCGATTTAGAGCGGCATGATACTGCTTCACCTCAATTAAGTTATCACGAGCTGTCGTATACCACTGACTTAGCGATAAGATTTGACCAGCAGGCGCCGCTGATTGATATAACTGGCCTTGATTCACTAAGAACTCTTTAATCAGCACTTGTTGAAAAGTCGGATCCCCATCTAATACATCTTTATTGTACTCCAACTCCAATTTCTGCCACGCAGCCAATAAAGCCCCATAACGAATACTTTCTTCTATACCTGTAGAAGCATTAACATTCAGATTATGCAAAAGCGCCAAATTAGCCGGTTCTTTTGATAATATATCCCCCAAACCTAATAGCGCCGCCGTCTGAGAATTCCCTTTAACGATGCCGTAGTTACTGTAATAATTTGCTGAAGGCTTAGAGGTATTACCCAAGTCTGCATCAATACCATCATTAATATACGTGGTATAACCAAAGGCTTTAGCCATTTCCGTAATCGGATTAATAACAATGAACTGGCCACTTGAAATAGTTTCCACAGCGGCAGACCACTGACGCTTAGTATCTACAGAATAAAACTCACCAAATGAAACCACCTCTCCTTTAACCGAGCAGTTAGCAGCCAACTGACAACTCATTTTCGCCGCATTATTAGCTTCAGATTCTGAATCAAAGCTTGGTGCCGTCACTGTAAGCACATAAGGCCCTACATTGGAGGTTGATATACCAAACCCGTAACGACCATTTTCATCACTCGAATTAGTCAGTGCTTCAACGTTATTATTGCTATCTAAGCGAAATTGACCATGTTTACCAATTGGAATGGCGGCCACATAAATACCCTTAACAGAGGCATTATTAACCACCCCTGAGAAACGCTTGATATTCTTACCAACCTCGAAACTCGAACTACCACTATTACCACTACAACCGTATAAAAAGGCAGCGATCAATATGCCTAAAACCTTAATGTTAATACTCATAACTTAATTACGATACCTATCTATTTTGAGTTCCTGTTACGTTAAACCATATCAGGATTAGTTAATACAATTCAATTTACTATTGTTTTACTAATGAATATATCAACTTAACTATAATCCCATAAAAAAAAGCGACCATCGCTAAATGGCCGCTTTTAATAGCTATTTCCTTTTTACTATCAACTCATCCATCACAAAGTCATAATAAACTGCACTAGATCCGCAGTCTCTGCACGAGAGCCTGCACACCATGGGTGTGGCGCGGCTGGCATACCAATAGGCTCAGGGGTTCCCATTTCATCTGGGCCATATTGCTGACGCATCTTCTGGTAATCCCAATAGTAGTGATTATTGTCCCATTCAACCTCAGAGAAGTACTTATGACGTTCGATAAACAGATTTCGCTGATAACCCTTATCCAATTTAGTGAGGTAATCGGATTTAGGCACGCGGAATACATCACCCTTTCGGTTTAAGTCAGGGGCCGTAATTGGCTGATCCGCACTGCCAGGCTCAGGGCGCACCGGTGTATGCAGGGTATAATACTGATTATAAAGTGGCGAGCCTTCTTCACAGCGAGCCGGGTCAACTAAATCTGTCATATTACGCACATGACCATCGGATAATAAACCACGACTTTGAGTCCAATACATATCGCGTAAGAAAGTTGCGCGTATAGACTCAACTTCTTTTTGATAGATAGTCGGGGCAAAGAAACGACCCACCTCATCCAAACGTACCATTTTCTCGTTAGTATTCGCTCCGACACCATCACCATGGCACGACGCACAATCACGCTCGAAGACTTCTTTACCACGCTCTACGGCCGCGGCTACTTTAGGGTATCCTTGCCATCCTTTGGTCAAGAACTGGCCTTCTTGTAGCGCAGGCACTTGTCGGGTTTTGGTTACCGCTAAATCTGGCTGTTCTTGATACCCACCCCACCACTGGCGTTTAGGCGGCTGAGGAATCATTTCCACATAACTCTCTGTTACCAAAGGAATCTCAGTTTGCTCAGCTAAACGATTATTATCGCGCAACCAACGGTACATCCCCACCTGGCGCAGGTCATCATCACTTTCATCCAGCGTTGTCATATACGCGGCTAATGCTTCAAGCGGAGCCTTACGCATAGCGCCTTGAGCACCATCGGGCTCCTCAGAATGGATGTACGAACCTTCAAAGCCGACATACGATTCGGTATGCGAAAGTGAGCGACGAATCGCCATATAGTTAGTGACGTTCGGAATCGCAATGGGTGAAAACTGGTAATCGTTATCGGTATGACTACCTTCTCCATTAATACGCACAACATTATGCTCTCCCGTACCGGCCGGCATGTGATAAATCAGCATATCTTTAGCGATATTTTCTTTACCAGAAGCCCAAGAAGGCCCTTCTTCTTTTTCGTAAATACCTTTAAATTTCTTAGTTGCGGTTTGTAATACCGTCCATTTCATCGACCAAGCCGGGTTGGGCAAACCAGGAAATACCTTAGTAATATCTTGGCCGTTCGCACCCTGATAACTGATTTGATAACCATGGCACGAGGCGCAGTTAAAGCCAATAAATTCACCCGGCCCAGTATAAGGCGCATTCCCCTCTGCCGAGCGGTACCCTACCCAGCCAGTATCCTTGGTATTACCTTCAAATTTAGCTGGGGCTAAGGTTAAAAAGCCCGGAATCGGGGTGGGCATAGGGTATGCGTCAAAATAGATATCATCCATAGCTTCATCAGGCACCTGCCCACGCACTGATTTAATGGCACCAAATAACTTAGCTGGGTCGGCATAACCACCGGCGATAGGATCTTTCGACCTATAGTCAAAAATGGCATTCCAATCGAGATTACGCACCCAGTGGGCGACACCTATGTTGTAATCATAAGACCAAAAAATCTCGCGGCCTTTACGCACCAGTTCGGAAAAACCTGGATTATCAATATCCACGGCAATCGGCGTACTCGCAGCCGCATCACTAAGCTTGGATACCACATCACAATTATGAATAAAGGTATCGTCGATAATACGCGACGTTTGTGCATCAATAACGCTATGGGCTTCGCCGGGGTTTTTTAACGATTCATTAGCGCCAATGCGTTTTTGTACCTGTACGATTAATGGCCCTGTGCTGACATGGTTTGGCACGCGAAATATTATTTCTTTATCTGACCAAGCAATAATATTTTTTGGCCAGCCATCAACCTGCTCATCCGTTTCGTAATTAACCTGATCTGCAGTCGCTAACTTCTGATCAAACATACGCAAGTCAGTTTCAAGAATGCGGGTATTACCTATCATGATTTTGCTGAAATCAATATCCACACCCGCGCCAAAGTGTGTACCTTTTAACGTCACCACATCCCCAGGCTGAAAAAGCGGAGTTTCTGTGCCTAGGCGCGTCCAGCTGACTATACCATTGACTTCAATGGTATTGATATTAGGCTGAGCTACTTTATTATTGCGAAGCGCCTGCTTAGCCGACTGCGCACGCAATTCTTCACGGGCTAAATCGGTAGAACACAATTCTTCTTGATGCGGGAACTCCCCTGGGAGTTTAGAAAGAGCCAAAGCATTAGCGCTATAGCCTGAGGCCAAGCTAATAGCCACGGCTAATACCGCACGATTATTAGCCAGACGAATCCGGTTTTTCATGATGAGATCTCCTGATGAGTGCTTGCAAGCACTGCCTATCTTATTTTTATAATTGTTATCAGGCGCACACTGTCTTAACAGGAGGTAACTGTTAAGTCGGTACGCGTGTACGCATTCCATCACAATAGTAGCGAACACTTGTATTCTCAACAGTATAAACCGTCTTTACTCGCCATTTACTGTGCAATCATTGAAATATCCTGATTCGATGACTTCTACTTAGAAAATAAGCGCCAAACAATTTTTGAATTAGCGTAATTCGCCAACGCTATTAATGCCTCATCGATAAAATACAGGCATAAAAAAAGGCTACTCGATTCTTAATCTGAGTAGCCTTTTTCTTATGCTTTAGCTAAATGCTATTGACACCAAGCTCTCGCATTGCGGAACATACGCATCCAAGCACCATCTTCGCTCCACTCTTCTGGCTGCCAAGAGTTCTGCACCGCGCGGAAAACACGCTCTGGGTGAGGCATCATAATCGTCACGCGACCACCCGCTGCGGTTAAACCGGTAATACCCTCTACAGAACCATTAGGGTTAGCCGGATAGGCTTCGGTCACTTGGCCGTAGTTATCAACATAACGTAGGGCGACTTGTGCATTGGCATTAACCGCTGCTTTATCCGCTGTATCAGCAAACTCAGCATGACCTTCGCCATGAGCAATAGCGATAGGCATACGCGAGCCTTCCATACCTTGCAATAAGATAGAGTCAGACTTCTGCACTTCTACTAAGGCAACACGGGCTTCAAACTGCTCAGACTGGTTGCGCACAAAGTGTGGCCAGTGCTCGGCACCCGGAATTAATTCGTGTAAGTTAGAAAGCATCTGACAACCATTACACACGCCTAAAGCAAAAGTATCTTCGCGCTTAAAGAAGCCTTCGAACTCTGCTCGCGCCGTAGTATTGAACAAGATGGACTTAGCCCAACCTTCACCAGCACCTAAGACGTCACCATAAGAGAAGCCACCACACGCGACTAAACCACGGAAGTCTTGCAACGATACCGCACCAGAAAGCATGTCACTCATGTGTACATCAACGGTAGCAAAACCGGCACGATCAAACGCCGCCGCCATTTCGATCTGGCCGTTTACACCCTGCTCACGCAAGATAGCCACTTTAGGTCGATCACCTTCAGCGCGGCTAAAACCAGCCGTGATGTCGTCATTAATGTCGAAGGTCAATTCAACATTCAAACCTGGATCTTCCGCATCCAATAAACGATCAAACTCTTGCTTAGCGCATTCTGAGTTATCACGTAGAGCTTGCATTTCATAAGAGGTTTGCGACCAGAAACGCTGATAAGTAATACGGCTATTAGCCAATACTTCTTCATCATTAAAGTTAAATTCAATCTGGTCGTCTTCGTTCAAGGTACCAATTACGTGAGACATCTCACCCAAACCCGCACCCTGAAGCTGAGCTAAGACAAACTCAAGATCGCTACGGCGAACTTGTAGCACACCCCCTAGCTCTTCATTAAATAATGCACTGGTTAATTCCGCATCACTATCGGCCAAGGTATCTAGCTTAATAGTAACACCGGTGCGACCAGCAAACGCCATTTCAGTAATGGTTGCGAACAAACCACCATCAGAGCGATCGTGATACGCCAAGATTTTATCGTCTTGATTTAAGCCTTGAATCACAGCAAAGTACGCGGCTAAATCTTCAGCATCATCCAGGTCGGCGGAGGTTTTACCTACCTTGCCATAAACCTGAGCAATACAAGAAGCTCCTAAACGGTTTTGGCCATTACCTAGATCAATCAAGATCAAGTCGGTAGCTTCTTCGGTAGACTTCAGTTCAGGAGTTAAGGTCTTAAACGCGTCGGTTACCGGCGCAAAACCAGTAATAACCAAGGATAAAGGTGCCGTTACTGATTTAGATTCTTCACCGTCTTCCCAAGCTGTCTTCATCGACATAGAGTCTTTACCCACAGGAATGGTGATATCCAACTCTGGGCACAGCTCCATACCAATGGCTTTTACCGTTTGGTACAGTTTTTCGTCTTCACCTGGGTGGCCCGCGGCGCACATCCAGTTGGCTGACATTTTCACATCAGATAATTTTTCAATCTTAGCCGCAGCTAAGTTAGTAATCGCTTCACCGACCGACATACGGCCAGAAGCGGGTGCATTAATTAAGGCCATTGGGGTACGTTCACCCATCGCCATTGCTTCGCCTACGAGAGAATCGTAAGACGATGTCGTTACCGCACAATCCGCAACCGGTACTTGATATGGGCCAACGAACTGATCACGCGCCACGGTACCGGTAATTGAGCGATCACCAATGGTGATCAAGAAGCTCTTACTGGCAACCGTTGGTAACTTAAGAATGCGCTCAGCGGCATCAGCTAAATCTAAATCAGCACCGGTGAATTCTTCTTGCTCGCCTTGCTTGGTCACCACATCTTTATGAATGCGTGGGGTCTTACCCAATAATACATCTAAAGGTAGATCGATTGGAGTATTGTCAAAATGGCTATCGGTCACGGTCAAATGATCTTCTTCGGTAGCAATACCAACAACCGCATACGGGCAGCGTTCACGCGCACAGATGGCATCAAAAGCATCCATATCTTCTTCTGCAACTGCCATCACATAGCGTTCTTGGGATTCGTTACACCACAATGCCAGTGGGCTCATGCCTGGCTCATCATTATGAATGTTGCGCAATTCAAACTTACCACCACGGCCGCCATCACTGACCAGCTCGGGGAACGCATTGGATAAACCACCGGCGCCCACATCGTGAATAAAGGCGATGGGGTTGGTATCACCCATCTGCCAGCAGCGATCGATCACTTCCTGACAACGACGTTCCATTTCAGGGTTTTCACGCTGCACAGAAGCAAAATCTAAATCTTCATTCGATTGACCAGATGCCATCGAAGAAGCCGCGCCGCCACCTAAACCGATTTGCATGGCTGGGCCACCCAAAGCAATTAAGCGCGCGCCAACCGGAATATCGCCTTTTTGAACATGCTCATCACGAATATTACCGTAACCACCAGCGATCATAATCGGCTTATGGTAACCACGTACTTCACCGTTATATTCTTCTTCGAAAGTACGGAAATAACCACACAAGTTAGGACGACCAAATTCGTTATTAAACGCCGCGCCGCCTAAAGGCCCTTCGATCATAATATCCAAGGCAGAAACAATACGCCCAGGCTTACCATAGTTAGATTCCCACTCTTGCTCGAAGCCAGGAATTTTCAAATCTGAAACGGTAAAGCCCGTTAAGCCCGCTTTCGGCTTAGAACCACGACCAGTTGCACCTTCATCACGAATCTCACCACCACTGCCTGTTGCCGCACCTGCGTGAGGGGCAATCGCCGTTGGGTGGTTGTGCGTTTCTACCTTCATTAAAATGTGCATTGGCTCTTCGTTATACGAATAACCACGGGTATCACTATTTGGGAAGAAACGCCCTGCGGTAGCACCTTCAATCACAGACGCGTTATCGGCGTAGGCAGATAAAACACCGGTACTGTGATTCTTGTAGGTATTTTTAATCATTTGGAACAAGGAGTTTTCTTGCTCTTCACCATCAATTACCCAGCTAGCATTGAAGATCTTATGACGACAATGCTCAGAGTTTGCTTGGGCAAACATCATTAATTCGATGTCCGTTGGGTTACGACCCAACTTAGTATAAGCCGCGAGCAAATAATCGATCTCGTCGCTTGCCAGCGCCATACCCAATTCTTTATCGGCTTGCTCTAATGCTGCGCGACCGCCGCCCATTACGTCGATAGAGCTCATTGGTGCTGGCTCTGCGTGATGGAATAATTGCTGCGCTTCGGTAGTGCTCTTTAATACCACTTCCACCATGCGGTCGTGAATCAAACTACTAATGGTTTCAAGCTCGGCAGCAGTTAATTCACCGTCTTTGGCTGTGATATAAAAAGCAGTACCCCGCTCTATACGATCAACTTCTTTAATACCACAATTATGAATGATATCCGTCGCTTTCGACGACCAAGGAGAGATAGTTCCCATGCGCGGAACGACTAAGAAAAAATGGCTCGAGGCTAAATCGGGGCCCGTTACGTCCTGAACATCCGCTTTAGGGCCATATTTTAGGATTTTACCTAAAACGTCTAGCTGTTGATCAGTCAATTCAGACGTTGTATCTGAAAAATGTACAAATTCAGCGTAAACAGAAGCTACGTTAGGAACGGCTGCTTGCAGCTTAGCTAGCATCTTAGTTAAACGAAAATCAGAAAACGCAGGGGCGCCACGTAATTCGAGCATGGGGTAGAGCTCCAAAAAGTTGGAAGTGAACACGGTCAAAATTGGCCGCCATGATACGCGTCTAAAGGGGAATAATCCACTGAGCACAAGGGTTAAAAATCAATGAATCTGGGGCTTTTTATAAACTACCCTGCATTTTTACCAAACTAAAACTTATCAGATCAAGTGGTCAGCTTTTATATAAGCAAGAGGTATCTTTATAAATCGATAATACAAGCACAAATACCTAATTCATAATAAATACCTGACCATTAGATCAGTAATAGATAAGGCAAAAGAGACACCTCGTGGCTATAACTGCATAGCCTAATATGACAGGCAATGAAGATATTTCTACGCGTTATAACTTTTGTATCTACCTAGATAAGCAATAAGAATGAAGTATTCCTTGCCCTTGCACATTCGAAGTTAGGGTTAAAACTTATCTTAAAGACAGACAGCTTTACCCGAGGACAGGGATACCATGAAACAATCTGTTTCGTATTCATTAGATTTTAGATTTATGCTTTATTTTCAATCACTTAGGAAAATAGTTTGTCAGCTTTCTCCCTATCTTCCGTCATTTCTTAAGAGCGATGGGTATTCATTGAACACACAAACCGTTAAAATGGCCAAGCACACCGCATCCTGCACCATTATAGTGCACGAAATTAAAGGAGGGAGAATATGAAGTCTAGAATCACTCGCATCACAACTCGCTTACTTATTTCCCTATTATGCCTGTTAACCATTACCGGAAGTGTGCGCCCGAACACAGTTGAGAAGATTCGTAGCCAAGGCGAGATAATAGTTATTACTCGTAATAGCCCAACGACGTATTTTGAAGATAATGTTGGCGCGACCGGTTATGAGTTTGAGCTAGCAAAAGCGTTTGCTGATTCTCTTGGGGTAAACCTTGTTATTAAGCAAGCTGATAGCTTATCGGACCTATATAACCAGATTGAGCGCAATGACGTATCCTTTGCGGCGGCGGGCTTAACCGTTAGGCAAGAAAAAAGTAAATGGGTGCGCTTTTCAACCCCCTATATGCACGTTAGCCAGCAAGTGATTTATCGCCGTGGCGGCATGAGACCCAAAGCGATCTTTGACTTAGCCAAAGGGCAGCTAGCAGTCACCTCTGATAGTAGCCACGCCCTGCAATTACGACAGATTCAAGGTCAGGAGATTCCTGAGCTGACTTGGAGTGAAAGCCCAGACTTCGAAACCGTAGAACTGCTGCAAATGGTCGCTACTGGGGAAGTGGATTTCACTATTATTGATTCTAATGAATTCGAAATGTTACAAGCTTATTACCCCAATCTTGCGATCGCTTTTGATCTGACAGGGGCACAACCTCTAGCATGGGCTTTTCCACAATCGAGAGACGATAGCTTATTTAAAGCAGCACAAAGCTTCTTCCACGATGCCCAAACGAATGGATTGCTATCAGAAGTGCGTGAGCGCTTTTATGGCCATTTAGACCAGCTGAATTATGTTGGTGCTAAACGCTTCAAAAAGCAGACCGCGAAGAAACTAGCCCGCTACGACGACTTATTTCAGCAAGCGGCCGATCGCCATGGTTTAGACTGGCGTTTATTAGCAGCGATGAGCTATCAAGAGTCCCACTGGAACCCTAGAGCAAAAAGCTTTACCGGTGTTCGTGGCATGATGATGTTAACGCTGCGCACAGCAAAAGAATTGGGAGTGCGTAACCGCCTAGACCCTAAGCAAAGTATTGATGGTGGCGCCGCCTATCTAGTAAAACTGCGTAAACGCCTACCCAAAAAGATTCAAGAGCCTGACCGTACTTGGATGGCACTGGCCGCGTATAACGTTGGTTATGGACATTTAAGTGATGCCCGTAAATTAACCGCAAAAGATGGTGGCGATAATAGCCTCTGGATGGACGTAAAAGAGTATCTGCCACGCTTAAGCCAGAAACGTTATTACAAGCAAACTAAACATGGTTATGCTCGAGGCAATGAACCGGTTACTTACGTACAAAATATTCGCCGTTATTTTGATGTTTTAGTTTGGAATGACAATCCGGATTTAGAGTTGGCACTAGAAACCGAAAGCATTCATCTCTCGGCCGATATACGGGTTATTCCACCGTTATTGTAACGGTGGCAGCTTAGTACTTGTATCACTTAGTACTTCTATTCAGCTCTTTCAGCTTCTTTTTACCCGCGCGGCGCATCTTAAAAAAACTCGACATCAGATCTGCGGCCTCTTGGGCTAATACTCCAGAGTCTGCTTCAACTTTATGATTTAAAAAATCACTTTCAAAGAACGTCATAGCCGACTCAACCACCCCTGCTTTAGGCTCTGTAGTGCCATAAACTACCCGACCAATACGCGCATGAACCAAGCAACCCGCACACATAGCACAAGGTTCAACCGTGACATACAAGGTTGCCCCAGATAAGCGATAATTCCCTACCGCCTTAGCCGCATCTCGAATTGCGACTATTTCAGCGTGAGCGCTCGGGTCTAATTGACTAATGGGTTGGTTAAAACCGCGGCCAATTACCTCACCATCCAATACCACAATAGCGCCAACAGGCACTTCCCCAGCATCATAAGCTAACTGGCCTTGGGCTAAAGCCTGCTGCATAAATTGTTGGTCGAGCAAGAGATCGTTTGACATGATTAACTTTCAAATAAAATAAACCCCTATAATAAGGTGCTAATAAGCAAGTGTAAAAACACTTAATCACTTATACTTCCTGAAAAATACATTCTATGGCACAGTAATGCCTTAAATGCCCACCCAGATTCATTTTCCAGAGAAGTACTATGTGGACCCATACTTTAGAGCCTAGATTTGCTGAAACAGACGCCCTTGGCCATGTCAATAATACCGTTTTACCCGTTTGGTTCGAAGAAAGCCGTACGCCTATATTTAAACTGTTTTGCCCAGGGCTAGATATCAACGACTGGCACCTCATCATTGCCAAAATTGAAGTCGAGTTTTTAGCTGAAATTTATTATGGTAAGCCCGTTGAAATTCGCACTTATATGAAAAAAATAGGCAACTCATCGATGCAGGTTGGCCATGAAGCTTGGCAAGATGGCGTATTAGCAGCCACAGGCAGTGCGGTGATGATTCACTTTGACCATGAAAACAAGTCTTCTAAGGCCATCCCTGCAGAAATCAAAGCAACTTTAGAGCAACACCTTAAAGCTGATTAATAGCACGTCTTCAGCCCACATACCAAAACAGGCACAGCATGAAAGAAATTCTTCGCAAAGCGTTTTCCCCGATTCTCGCTACTTTTGAATCCGGCACTGATGAGTATGTTTATAAAACATCTCATCGGGTCATCTTGATCGTTATGGGGGTTATCTTCTCTATTCTATCAATCGCGGTCGCGATTATGGCCAGCGAAGCCGATAGCATGGGATATTATATCCCTGCGGTAACCTTTGGCTTGGTTAGCTTAGTAACACTTGTTGTAGGGCTATTGGGTAACGAAAGAGCCGTTGCTAGCATTTGGGGGACTAAATAACCTTCTGCGCGTCTCAGAATACCTAAGTGCTCGCTACTCAGGCATTAACCATTCCTGAGTAGCGAGTACTAACTTAACTCAAGCTAGTCTACTTTTTCAATTGCACTATTTTATCCAGAATACCGGCAAGTTCAGGGCGATGTTGACGAATCTCTTCTTCACTCAAACCATCCACCTCATGCGGGAATACCAACCAATCATGGGTTTCGTGGATATAATAATCCGGAATGCGGTCGGTCTTATTATTCTTTGGTTTAAAATAAGGCGTCGCGACACGAATCTCAGGTGTATTCTTCTTACACGCTCTTTTTAGATCCAAAATGGTTTGCTCAATACTCAAACCACTGTCATGAACGTCATCTACAATTAATAGACTATCTTCACTTTCGATACGCTTAATCAGATAGGTTAAGCCATGAACACGCACATGTTTATCACGCTCACCGATACCCGAATAACTAGAAGTACGTATCGCAATATGGTCAGATTCCGTCCCCAAAACATGCAACAACTCTTGCACCGCAATACCCACGGGGGCACCACCACGCCATACCCCTACGATATAATCTGGGCGAAAACCGCTTTCAAACACTTGTAAAGCAAGCTTAAAAGAGTCTTCTAAAAGCTCTTGAGCACTGATAAAAACCTTATTCATAGGGGATCTGGTTACCTTTTTTTAAAGCCTTATCAGGCCTTTGAATTCCTGACGGATTGGACAGTTAATATTAGGCGGTGCAGTTTACAGCATAGCTGGATTAGAGCAAGACAGTATCTATGCATCTGACAATACAAGTCTGCCTTTACTGAAAAGCCCATTTTTAGCGCTTTACAGCCCTATTTTTTGCTATGACTCTATTTCTTATGGTTGTATTTCATAAATAATATCTAGGAAATTAGGGGCGATTCAAATGTATCAACTGTGTATCATTAGCTCATTATTTCCATGGATCATAAGTTGCTAGGCAGCCAGCAATCACACCATGTATCCACTATGACTCATTAATGTTTATTCGCTGTGTCTCACTTGTGAGCCATTATCCAAATTCTTCAAGCGCTTTGACGAGTTTTTTGAAGTTCTCAAAGTTGTGACGAACCCACACAGAGCGAATCCCGATGCCTGAAAAAAATTTAGTAATTAATTAATTTCATACATTCTTGATGAGACTCAAGACACAGATATTTAGTACTTTGAGAATCCTCTCTCACAAAAACTTCCTGTCCTTTTGTTGCCGAAATTGGCTCTCTTGTATAATAAATTCCCTCATTAGTTTCAATTCTTATCAACAAGGATAAAGATTCACTAGTGATATTAACCAGCTGACCAACCGAAACGCTGTTAATCAAGTTATCTTTATCTATGTTTTTTGGCCAAAACAACTGGTATCCCAGAAGCCCACCCATAATAAAAGATACAAGCAATGTAAGTACTATCGTTAAAGGTTTAATTTTCATATATTCCACACAAATTCACACATCTTATGTATCCAGCTTTGATAGTAACTTAACCAACCAAGAACAGCTGGCGTTAACACCCATATCGTTAGCTAAGATACCCTTATTAGTCTCATTATTAACAAAGTTTTCCAGAAGATAATTACGCGTCTGAACAGAGATCATTTGAGCCATCTCATGACCCAACAACAAGGAGGAAGCTGTATCAATATCCCAGTCGCATTGCTCCATATAATCTTCTTTATATAATCGTTCATAAACTTTTGGGATTTTTTCATAATTCTTAATGATATAAGCAATATCCAGGGCATCTTTACGTCTTAGTTGTACATCCCTTTCTGTCCAAGCAATCATCTTTAGAACAACCATGGCCACAGGACTCGCGACAGGAACAATACACGCTGGACTCTCAACTATTTGTACTTGCCACGCTGTTGCTAAAGCTTCGGCAAAACCCAGCATTGACATAACAAAGTCACCATGAGGTGGCCAACTGATATCATTATTTGCATCTGCTAATTCTCCAAAAGGAAGAATATCCAGTTCCCAGGGCATATCTTCCGAATCGATATAACCTAGTCTGTAGGCCACTGTATTATCAATAGAAAAGCCAACTTGTACCAATGCCAATTTTAAATCATCAAACTCCTGCCAAGACTCAACTTGAATGGCGAAATCAACATCACGTGTACCGCGTTCAATTTCTGCACCAAAGCCATGATAAAGCACTAAGTCTCTTGCCATAGCACCGACAATCAAAAATTCGATTTCAGAACTAATCGCGCAACCCTCAACAGCTTGATACATCTCCACCAATCCCCGTGGCAAGCGATCAGAAATATTTATAACTTCATTAAGTGAGGTATTCGTCATACAACCTTCTTGCAGCATCTTCGTTACGAGGATCTTTGTTTGATAACAAATCGCTATACACAATCAGTTCAGGAGCTATTAATTTATCCGACTCGTTACTCCAGAAGGGCTCATAAACATCAATTGTAAAAATAGGTTGTTCCCCTTCTTTTAATTGGCGTAAGCGTGCAACTTTCATTAGTGTTTTTAATGCATTTTTCGTTGCATACACAATGCCGTCTTTTGGCTGCAGGTAATTTGAAAGCAATGAGGCCGCCACCTCACCACTTAATTGAATGCCCATATCACTATCGACTGATTTCCACCAATCGATGTTGTCAGAAGTGAATTGCCCTAAATGCATTTTATTTCTAACAAGGTATGGGAAAGCCTCAGCCCAACGTGCTATTAACTGTGACCTATGCTTCAACTCGAATTTATTATTAACCTTTTGAAGATAGCCATGAGCGATCAAGTCTTTTTGTATAGCACTCACTGACCCCAAAGAAACCCCAGACTGGCTTGCAATATTTCTTAGTGACTTATTCGCCAAAGCAGGATCAGACAGCAAAGAGTAAATGACCTTTAATCCTGAAGGTTGAAAGGCCTTACCCGTTTTTCCATCATCTCCACGTACTTTAGTTTTGACCATTATTGAGTCTGCTACCTTAAGCGATGGCTTCTGCCCAACAATAACAACATGATAATTATTTGAATTGATAAAGGCATTGCCAGCAGCATCCATATACTGAATCCCGCTTTCTCGCAATTGCGTCGCGAGACGAGGCCGAATATAAGATGCAGCAACGATCTGATCACAAGCAGGCCTTAATAATACCTTCTCTTGTAGGCTCTTCACGAGTTTAGCTAGACTCGTGTTCACAGCGCTTAGCTCAGAAGCATTTAACCAATAAATGGCAAGAACCAGATCATCATTCAGTACCAAGCTATAATTTACATTAGATGGGTCATTATCTTCAGGGCAAACCACTGCCTTAAAAGGTACTGATTTAGCCAACGCTTCCGCACAGGCTTCAAGATGTTTAACAAGGGGCATGATAAATCTCTCAAGATGTTCAATATTAATGAACGTTCAATATTAATGAACATATCCTTTTAAAGATAAATACGCAAGTTGGTTTTGCAGTAGGCTTTGTTTTTCTTAAGATATAACATTGTTCGCCTTCGATGTGGCATGTAGGTTTCTTTTCTAGCGTACTTAACGCAGGCGCTTAGGTAATTAGAGTTGTAACTTGCAATTCGTAAACTATCGAAAAATGAAAAAATAGGTAAGAAGATTAGACTAACGGCCCAAATCCTTGCATTCATATTGATAAATATCCTTGTTGATTATATCAACCATTATTATCGGTTTATCGTCCATAATCATTTCGTAGTAACACATAGGCCCTTGAGCTCCGCCAATTAACCTCTCTAATAAGCTATGATCATATCGATATATATGCCCTGTTAGGCGAATTGGTGTTGATGGTGATATAAGTATGTCTTTTTCTTCATCTTTATTAGTCCACATTACCCCGAATAATGCTAACTTTTTCAAATGATGTTTAAATGTTGAGTTGTCAGCGTACTCAGAAGTTTTGTTCAGATAAACAGGCTTCCCACTATTCAATTCATTTATACTAAGGTCCCTTACCTCAAACTTCTCTTCAACTTTATACATTGACGAGCAGCCACAAAGAAGCGCCACAGTCATAACTGTGGCGAGTTTTAGGTTAATAAATTTGAACATGTGGGTATGGGACAAGGTCATTTGCTATCTGCTCAAGTTTGCAAACGATAATTGCACTTTGTCTTGGAGAATTCAAGTAAGCAACCTCTAGTCCGTGTCCGGTAAAGTCACCCTGAATATTTGGGCTGTTATAGTTTGAATCTACGGCACCCATTGTGTTTCTAACGAGGCCCATAATAAGATCGCTATCATTAGTTATATGACCAATGATCTGTGGATAAATTAACGATATAGCCCCCTCAGGATTGTTTACTGCTAAGGCAATTTGCATGCTACCCAGCATAGGATACTCGGATATAGAGTATCCGTGAGGAAACGAATAACTAGACCACTACACCTTGCTTCTTCATCGGCGGCGATTTCACCGAGTATCATGAAGAGCGGTAGCAGATTAAGAATCGGCTCAATGCTTTTACTATCCCCTACCTTCTTAATCACATTACCAAAGAAAGGCCCGAGGATCACTATGGGCGAGGTAGTCGATGTTATTCGGACCTAATTGGGCAATGGCTGGGCCGATTAGACCGATGTTGGCGGCTGCGCCATTTCAAGTAATAATTACAGCGCTAATGTATCAGGCAACTTTTCGCCCTGCTCTGCCATTTCGACTAAATAGCCTTGCAGCCACAACATGAATTTCAAACTGGACTCCGTTTCCGCTAACTTTGCTTCTAGCAGTTCAGTAAAACGCTCTACTGGCTCATCGAGCTCTCGATCATCAAAAAATCGCGGCACGAATACCGTTTTAGTGGCTTGATTGGCTAGCTTCTGAGCAATGGTAAAGCAAGGTTCATCTTCTATCTGAGCGTGAACCACTAATACTTTTTCAGCCCCAAGTTTTTCAGCAAGGGCGAGATCAGGAAAGCCATCTTCATCTGCCATAGCCCAATATAAGCCAGCATCATCATCTTCATCATCAAGATTTTTGATCACTGAGGGATACGGAATTTCATCGACGGTCTCAAATAGAGTTTGCTCGTCTTCAGGCACTTCATCATCAAAATCTGGGCGGGTATCTTCTTGTAAATAAAATAGCGCACGGTCACGTTGCTGGTTATTGGCGAAGTGAGCGAGAAAATAAAGACGATCAGAGAAATCCATTATTTAATTTTTCCATCGCGGACTTTTATCCAGAGTTCACGTAAATATTTAGGGGCGGTTTCATCTTCAAAGATATCAATCATACGCTGAGCTGAGCGTATGTGATTGATGTGATAAAGCTCATCAGGTTTGCTTGTATCTTGGCAAACCTAATACCGTTCTAAACACGCTACATCACTACTCTCACTATATTCAATATCATATTGAAAGGTTGAAACAAACATTTCATGCAGCCATTGGATAGGTGAATATGGATTCACGGGTTGTTGAGCAAACTTTCCATTACGGCTTATTATTGCTTCATGTGTCCTCTTAGGACTCTGCCAAGGCACTTTCCGAACTGCGCGCTTGGTTGAGCCAAACTCAAAGGTTTCATCAGTATAAACCTTACTCTGAATCAAGTACGGCAGCATTCTTTGCTCTAGGCCACCGAACGCTCCGAAATACCCTTCTGGCTGTTGAATGTTATGGACTTCTTGCAGGAAGCGCTTGCGGGCATCACAAATCAAAATATCTTCTGTGCGACTCTCTGGTCGTATTTTAAGTTTGTTGAGTTTATTCCAAACAGAATCCCATGACTCTTCAGACTGATCTGGATTTAAAAACCAAGCTGACATAGGTGAACCCGTCCAATCACTGGGTTCTTCAATGTCGTCACTTAATTCATCAGCAAGATAAATATGCTGTTTAACAGCCTTAATATCGTCTTTATCGAAGTTAAACACCCAATCCAAAGTCTCTTTTACTGACTTCCATTGGCTTTTTCTGATTTTCTGCCAGCCTTCAACATGCTTCCCTGGGAAAATTGGGTCTATTTTTTCGTAGTCAAACATAGCCTGTTCCATAGGCTGATGAACTTATTAGCATCGGCCTTTTATCTCATGAATTATTTAAGGGATTAAAGCGATCACAAACTCTTCAATTTTCTCACGCTGCTTAGCCTTCTCTTCCGAGCTACCTTCTATTTCAAAAAGCTCTTCTAATAAACCAGAAGAAGCTGAATCTTGTAAAATAGTTTTGATATTAAACAATTTAAGCGCGTTCGCTTGAGTATTCGCTGTTGTTTTGTTGTATTTTTCTTGCCCTAGTGAAGCCGCAATCATGCTAGGTTCACCTTTTGCGTTATTCGACATCTGCTTACGAATCAGCTTCATTTGGCTTTCATCATAACTGCTTACTGAGGCTTGTTTATAATGATGGAAGAACCAGTGAATATCTTGGGCTTTCCATGCATCTTTACGATCATCGCCATCTTTAATAAGATTATTATCGACCGTCATAATACGATCAAGCATGTACTGTTTATGGGCGCTGAAATTCTTTTTGTTTTCTTCCTCTTCTGCGTCGGCACTGCCTTTTTTCTTCGTTGCTAAATTCCATAAAGCAAAGCGGCTTTTTATGTCATTTTCTTGCAGTTTTCCGCCGCTTTTTTTCTGACCTTTATAAGACTTCACTTCGATAAAGCGCGGTAAGTCTTCGCCTTCAACTTGAGTCACTATATCAATACTGCGGCTATAATCACCGGATTTATTTGAGAAAGGATTGGCAAACTGCTGTCCATTTTTTAAGCGCCATAGCTTAATACCTTCTCTTTGCTCAATGGCAACCAACTTACCATAAGGGCTCGAATATTGCCCCCACAGATGCATTAACGCGGTTAACGTAAGGTGGAACTGATGCCCACCTACAATAGCGCTGTCATAACCGTTAATGATTGGCGTACCAATCGCTTTCACATACAGTTTACGGATTTCATCTATCGTTGCGCGGCCTTTGCTAGTCGAATCATCAAAACAGTTTTCCTCACAGCTGGTACTGATTTTACTCTCAAGATAAGCAATCGCCGCTATCTGTAAAAATAATGGCGTTCTTGAGGTAACTGCCTTGCCATTATCATCTTTCCCACGCAATAGATTTCTAAAATGACGCTGCCCTGCATGAATCGCCATAGTAGACCCTGCAACTAATACCTTAGGATCTGATAACAAATCACGTATGCGTACATTACCCGTCGCTTTGAGGATACTGCTCATGGCTTTTGTAATCGCTTGCGCACCTTCAATATCGCCAATCCCACCCGATTTTAGATCGCGTAATGTTTTCTTCAGCTTATCAGCAGCCTTTTTACCATCAATACGTTTAGGTTTTTTGCCAATAGCCGCATACGCCTGATTCATCAAGCCACTCAACGGCAAGCTCTGAATACTATCATTCGCCGCTAAGTCCAATTCAAGCTCGGGTATCTCATCCCCCGTCCAGCCATCACTGGGCAACCTGAAATACTCAAACCACGCTTCTAAGTCTTCCGAACTGGATATCGCATCCACAATAATAGGAATAGCTTGCCTTGCCTCTTCATCGGCGGCGATTTCACCGAGTATCATGAAGAACGGCAATAAATTAAGTATAGGATCGATGCTTTTACTATCCCCGACATTCTTAATCACATTACCAAAGACAGGCCCGAGGATCTTCATCACTTTC
>CAXIBC010000021.1:0-37090 GCA_964022115.1 uncultured Oleispira sp.
TTGTTCGTGGGTATTTTTTTGTCCGTCGTCTTTTCTGACGAAGCTGAATCTTAACAGTTTGATCCCTAACTCAGGAAGATCTACATCTTCTGTCCCCATAAAACTCATAACGGGGGGGATATCAAAACTGTGCTCACCATGCTCCAATCGCATGGTTTCTCGAGTACCTTGTTGAGCGTCTATGGAATAAAAATTGAGTCCTGCTGGCTGTTGGTCAGCTCCTATAGGTTGCCCTAAGTTTTTCATTCGCTGTATAAAACTAGCGGGATTTTCGCCTACGATAAAAACAGGGGCTTGTGATGAAATGTTGCTATTCATGCTAGAGTTCTCTTTTTTGTTCGTATCAGTATCGCAGCCAGTTATGCTTAGCATCAGTATGAATAGTAAGCTATAAGAGCGTGTGAATAAATTATTAGTCATTTTGTTTAAATTACAATGAATCATGGGTTTATATTTCTGCAATGTTTATTTGGGTATCACGGAACTGATAACCACCTTCCGTTGTTTTGGTATAAACAATAGACGCATCACTTTTATTTTTCCAGGTGCCCATATGTTGTAATTCTTGTTGCATATAGCTTGTTTTATTCTGCATTAAATCATGAAATTGTAATGCGACCTTTTCAATCCAGTTCATTCGGCTATCATAACCTTCAACCTTCATTGTTTTTGGGGCGTGATTCTCAAGCTCGGCTTTTTTTGTGCTGCAAGCTCGAGCAAAGACTATTTTGTAGTCAGGAGATATTAAATTGAGAAACCAAACTTCACGCTGTGCTTTACACCAGTCTGAGAATTGGGGGTCATCATAAATCAAAGGCTGTAATACCGCTCCTTGTTCATGCTTCGCTATAGCAATGAGAGAATCAAATTGAAGATCAGGCCTTACTTGTTTACTTGCCGTTTTTTCAATTTCTGCAATTTTTTTAAACCCTTCAATAATATCGGCTGAGGGTTCTAAGTTTTTAAGTTTTGGAAGTACCTCCGCGGCCCAAGGCAGGCCGTCGGTTGTTTTTTGTATTGCAGAATGTAAGGCCGAAGAGTCACGATTGATCTCGCACTGCATGCCCTCACTAAAATGTTCAGGGTGGTTATTGTATAGCCAATGGCTGGAGGCAATATCAATGAATAACCATAAGTTACCCTTGCCTAAGCCGTTGCCTATTTCATGCATGTTTAGTTTTTTATTTTCAATAACCGTGAAGGCTGCGCCTGTTGCGTAGCTTGCCTGTACGCGTAAGTCATTTAGTAAACAGGCAACGGTTTTACTGGCAAAGGCACCGAGTGCCATCCAGTAATATCGGCCGATTTTATTTTCGTCACCGCCTTCTTCAAGCTCTAAATAAAACCGCGCATAGGTGGCTGCAATGCGTTTGGCTCTTGCTTCGTATAGATCGACAAAGTCATAGGTACCAGCAGCGCCTTTGGTTTTATCTGATAAACGCTTGTAACAGAACGCATGTGATTTTGACCAAAGGTAGTTGCAATCAAGTGTTATTGTTTCTTCTTGACCGGGTTCTTGTGCGGTAGCGGAATAGGTTTCTTCGCTCATGTCTAAGCCTCCCTGTTATTATTTACTGAAGTTAAATTCAGGCCAATCAAGTTCTAGTATTACGTTCTCGTCTTTTTCACGGGATAATACGGGGGTTAGGCCGTCTTCTCGTCGCTGCTTAGTACGCTTGGTTGTATTCTCATCTTCGGCGAGGGTGTATTTGAAATCTACGTCGGTTAATGCTTCACCTTGGGTGTCGGTAAACTTATATCTGATATTGGCACGCACAATTTCTATGAGGTCAACGGCACCCGCTACCGATGGGGACAGTTGCGCCTGCATTATTGGGGCTGGCGGGGTATTGTCTTCATTGCTGGTAAACATATCGGTATTACGCACCACGGCCTTACCTTCAATAAATACCGTTGGAGAGGAAATTTTAGGCAGAGCAATGCCATTAATGGTTCCTGATATTATGCCTTTTTGGTTACCGGCTTCATCTCCTGTAGAAGTGCTTAGCTCTGAGCTTTCCAAGCAAACTGGGTTACCATCGATGGTGACCGAAGTGGAGCCGTTTGCTAAATCGGCACTTTGTGCCATGTTAGGGTAAGGAATGGGAACCGTTGCTGGCCCACAGGTTGTTTTGCAGACATCTGGGCCTGTCATTAATATTCCGTTACTGCCTGCTGTGACGGGGCTTAAGCCATTAACCAATGTGGTATTCGACATGGAAAATTCCTTTTATCCAATTAATTCGTTTTTAATATCTGTCAGTAGATCATGTGAGTGATTCAAACTGCAAGCAAACAGCTGATCGATGTGCTTGATCTGATGCCGTATACAGTAAATAGGTTTGTTGTTCACCTTGTTGAAGTAGTTGCTCGGCGGCACTTGTTATAAGGGCTATACCTGATGCAGCCCCTAAATCCCCCGTATTTTTGGCAAGATAGTTATGTGTGGCGTTTTTAGCAATTTTATCTTTGTTGCGTAACAAGGCTGAGCTAGCTTCTGAAATATTATGGCTTTCGCCATTGAGGCAGTTAAAGGCCTGAGTGACGGGGAGATCGATAGAGGCTAATGCATGATTTATTGCACTGGTTAGGCCACGACCGCGATTAGGCTGAGGGCTGTATAAATGGCCACTTTCCATACCTAAGCCAGCTGGGTTAATGGCAATAATTCCCCCATTTTTTTGTAATGCTTGGCTCTTATCCAACGTTAGGCGTAAAAAACCTGCACCTTCAGAGGGAACAAACCCACTTGAACCTTCTGCCATTATTCTATGCTGGCTACTTAGGTATTTGATTAAATCGGTATTTTGGTAGCTGTCTATGCCACCAATCAATACTTGCTGCTCTGGGTTGGCATTTAAATGCTTTAACGCCAAGTCTAATAAGGCAATTCCTCCAGCTCTTCCTAGGGGGTATTGGTTGAAATTTTGCCAATCAATTATATTTTCATGTTTTAGCTGTTTTTTTAATAGCTTTGCAAATTCTGGATGGAATTTAGGCTGCGAAGGGTATTGTTCGGTAGTCGCCAATAAGCATGGTAGTGGATCAGACATTGAAAGCTGATTAAGTGCTCTGTGGGCAAGCTTTAACAAACGAGCATAATAGACACTTTTAGGTCTACTTGAATCTTTTATGAGGCTTGGTAGTTGTTCGTTATCTACTTCCGCCATTGTAATTTGCAAGCCGAGTTCGGTATAAAAATCACTCAATACAAAGTTTACTGCATTTTTTTGAAAGTTATCATGCAGTTCCTGTGCAGTATTGCCGATGGGGGTGACGACACTCATATCAGCAATGTACATTTTGGCTGGCGTGCTATTTGTATTGACTGTGGTCATATTAGCGGCGCTGCCTATAGTCGATTGTTAGCGAGCGCAATTCATGAGTATCTATTCGGATACTGCTACGCCAAACGATGCTAAGTCGGTTATAGAGTGGCTCAATTAAAACGCTTTCGTAAAGGCACTCGGGATTAAGTGTTTTATTAAGGGTTTTAATTTCTAACCACAATGGACAGTAGGGTAATTGAAAATTAATGGGTTTTTCACTCATTCCAGATATCGCAATCGCCTCTCCGCCTTTTAGATAACCTGATTGTCGAAGTCTAGGATTCGACATTGTGTTGAATACACGGTTAAAATCTTCTGGGTAATCTGGGGCGGTGGTGTCTAACCACGCTTGGTCGTAAGTACCAGCGTGATTTGATCTGGGCATCCAAGAAGGCGCAATAAAACCGAGTGAGGCGGGTTCAGGTCGGTCTTCAGGGGACTGAATAAGTTGATCTATAAATTCTACATTTGGCAGCTCTAAATTATTGCTAACCTTTTTACTTGAGCAATAACCCTTTCCGACCGGGTTCTTTAAAAAGCTATGGTTTTTGTCTTGATCATTAGTTTGTGGGCATTTTCCACCGTATGCGTTTTCAAATACGAGGGGCATTTTATTGAACGTTTTTGGTGCAGTAATTTTGTTGCCTTGCCAAAAGCGTTGACCAAAAACAGCTAGCTGTAACTGCGTTTTATGTACTTGAATATCAACCAGCATTTTATCAACTTCCTGTTGGTTTGTAGGTATTGCGCAGCCTTGAATAATGATATCGGTTGATAATTTTCCTAGGCTAAAATCACTAGCATATTTTAGGCTGGACTTTTCAGGCTCAAAAAAATACTCATCGGCCATACACAGTGGCAACTGTTCTTTCGCAAGAGATAGTACTGGCTCAATGTTAAACGTTGCTTTAAAAAATACATTGAGCGTATCAAAGCCTTGCTCGTCTTTGCATTGTAGGCTTTGGTATTGAAGGGCTGTGTGATTATTAATTATTTGCATGTTTAACGACATATCTAGTTGATATGCACTGATCCACCGATTATCTTTTGAGCCTTTCTGGCTTTGGTTGTGATTTGTTCACCATTGATTGAAATTTCGCCGTCTTGTTTCATGGTAATGGATGATTTACCACAGGTCAGGGTTATGCTCTTACTTGCCTGTATTACGCAATGCTGACCGTCTTGAATAATATCAAATTCCATATTATTCGATTCAGTTATGCTGGCGGAGGATAAAGCATTTTGGTTTGATATTGGGGTTAAAAACCCCATAATAATCGGCTGCCCATTTTCAGTAAAAAGTAAAGTAACTTGTCTCGTGACATCTTCGCTAGAGATAGCTACCGTTGCCAGCGCGGGCTGGCTATACGGCATCAAGTTTTTTTCATAAGAGACTATGGCTTGATCATTTACTATTTCTTTAATCGACCCAATCACAACATGAACAGCGGGTTGAGAAACCCGCTCTCGCGTTAATACTTGAGTATCTGATATTGCTTGAGAATGGTCGAACTGTTTCATAATTTAATCTACAAACTTGTATACAAAGTTATTATCGTCAACCTTAATATCAATCGCGGTCATCGGTTGCTCGGCAATCATGCGATTGATTAATTCAGCACTTAATGTTGGTAGTACGGTATTGGTTAGGATCATATCGATCATACGGCCACCACTGTCTTGCTCTGTACAACGATTAATAATGAGGTCCAGTACTTCTTGATCGTAATTCAGTGCCATTTGATGATTCTCTTGCACGCGTTTCTGAATACGGCTTAGCTGCAACTTGGCAATCTCTTTCAGCATATCGTCATTTAATGGGTAATATGGAATGGTGACCAAACGCCCTAATAATGCAGGGGGGAAGGTTTGCAATAATGGCTGACGAAGCGATTTAGTAATCTCTTCTGTGGTCGGTATATTGTCGGGATCTTTGCAGACATCCATGATTAAATCGGTACCTGCATTGGTAGTTAATAAAATCAGGGTATTTTTAAAATCGATGGTACGACCTTCACCATCTTCCATTACACCTTTATCAAATACTTGAAAGAAAATTTCATGTACGTCTGGGTGCGCTTTTTCAACCTCGTCTAATAAAATAACGCTATACGGTTTACGACGAACGGCTTCCGTTAATACACCGCCTTCGCCATAACCCACATAACCAGGAGGTGCACCTTTAAGACTAGAAACCGTATGAGCTTCTTGGTATTCGCTCATGTTAATGGTGATGATGTTTTGCTCGCCACCATAAAGCGCTTCGGCCAATGCCAGGGCGGTTTCAGTTTTACCCACACCACTGGTACCCGCTAGCATGAAGACACCGATTGGTTTATTGGGGTTGTCTAAGTTAGCGCGTGAGGTTTGAATACGTTTAGCAATGACATCAAGGGCATGATCTTGGCCTATGATGCGTTCGCCCATGATGGAGGAAAGATTCATCACGGTATCAAGTTCGTTCTTAACCATGCGGCCGACAGGAATGCCGGTCCAATCTTGCACGACACTGCCAACGGCTAAGGCATCAACAGAAGGCAAGATTAATGGACTTTCTTCTTGAAGTTCATCTAGCTTCCCTTGCTGTTGTTTGAGCTCGGCTAAAATGTTTTCACGCTCTTCAAATGATAGAGATGTATTATTATTTGAAGCTTCACTTTCTGCCTCAATTTCTGCTTCCAAATCAGCTTGCTGCTCTAGCTCAGAGCCCGTGCCTTCAACACTGTGGTTGTCGTCACGCAGCTTAGCGCGTAAATCTAAAATAGTGGTTACTAAGTCTTTTTCTGTGTTCCAGCGTTCTTCCAATGCGGTTAAACGTTCTTGGGCATCGGTTAAAGCCGATTGTGCTTTATCTCGGCGCTGAGAGCTATCAATCCCTACGCTGCTTTCCCGTGCAATGATTTTTAATTCAGTTTCTAACGCTTGAATGTGTTTGCGACAATCATCGACTTCAGCAGGAACTGCGTATTGGCTAACGGCTACTCGTGCTGCGGCAGTATCTAATAAGCTAACGGATTTGTCAGGTAGCTGACGTGCGGGAATATAACGATGTGATAGCTTAACTGCGGCTTCAATTGCTTCATCAAGCACTTGTACCTTGTGATGATTTTCCATCATGGTGGTCATAGAGCGCATCATTAATATGGCTTTTTCTTCACTCGGTTCTTCGATTTGAACAACTTGGAAACGGCGAGTTAATGCTGGGTCTTTCTCGATGTGCTTTTTGTATTCTGCCCAGGTTGTCGCCGCTATGGTTCTTAAATCGCCACGGGCTAGGGCAGGTTTTAATAAGTTAGCGGCATCCCCTGTGCCTGCCGCGCCGCCAGCACCAATTAAGGTATGGGCTTCATCGATGAACATGATGATAGGCGTTTCAGAAGATTGAACTTCTTCAATAACCGAGCGCAGGCGATTTTCAAATTCACCTTTCATGCTGGCACCGGCTTGTAATAAACCAATGTCTAAGGATAATAATTTGATATTTTGTAATGGGGGGGGCACGTCACCTGAGGCAATGCGGTGCGCAAACCCTTCAACAACAGCTGTTTTACCCACACCCGCTTCACCGGTTAATAAAGGATTGTTTTGGCGACGGCGCATTAGGATATCAACCATTTGGCGAATCTCTTCGTCACGGCCAACAATTGGATCGATCTTTCCGTCTTTGGCTTGCTGGGTCAGATCGACAGTATATTGAGCTAGGGCTTCACCACCGCCCATTTGAGGGGCTGTGGCTTGGCTGGCTTCACCAGGAATAGAAAAACCATCATTAGCAGAAAGGCTGTCTTCACAAGAATCTTCAACAATTTTGGCAAACTGATTAGAAAGCTGCTCGTCACTGATTTTGCTGAATTCATTACTGATAGAGAATAAAACATTCTTCAGGTTTCTATCGGATAACATGCCAATAATTAGGTAACCAGAACGGATTTGAGTCTGGTTAAACGCTAATGAGGATTGTACCCAAGCACGTTCGATGGTTTCTTCAAAATCTCCCGAAAAGTTCATTAAATTACGAGTGCCGATAGGCAAGTTATCCATGAAGTTAATAACATCTTCGGCGAGTTTGGCGTTATTGATATCAAAATAGGCTAGAATTTTTCTTAAGTCGGTATTTTCTAACTGTAGTATTTGATGAATCCAATGCGCAATTTCGATGGTTGGATTATTTCTTAATTTACAAAATACGCTGGCACTTTCGGCGGCTTTGAAAATAACCGGGTTAAGTTTTCCGAAGAGTGCAGTACGTTGAATACTAGCCATGATGTTAATTCCTTTTAAATGTATGTCTAATCTTTTTATTAATTTATTATTCGAGTTAAAGCTCGACGATAATACCGGTGAAGTTGTCTCTTGCTGTTCGTTTTATGACTTCTCCATTCATCGTTAGGCAGCGTTCCTTTGCACTATTTGGCATGTTGATGATGCTTTCTATTTCTTGATCAGAAATTTCGTTATAGACACCATCTGAACATAAGAAGAATTGATCTCCTGGTTGAGTTTGGTGATAGCGAATTTCTAAAGATAGCTGGTGATCACCCCCAACGGCTCGAGTAATTAGATTTTTACTGCTAAAACTTGGATCATCTTTTTTAAGTAAGCCTTTGTCTATTTGTTCTTGCTCAACGCTGTGGTCTTTACTGAGCTGGCTGATACGCTGGTCGCGCACCAAATATAAACGGCTGTCTCCGGCCCAGAAGAAGACGCAGGTTTGGTTACGCATAAGCACGCCAATAACAGTACTGCCACATACTCCTTGTTCATGCTGCTTTGCATATTCAACTAGGTGTGTATTAACATCTTGTAAGGCTATATGAATTTTGTTCAGTGCTTGTTCAATTGTGCCAGAGGTATCGGTTGCGGCTATGCGATTAACGACCAGCTGGCTGGCATAGGAACCAAAACTATGACCCCCCATGCCGTCGGCTATTAACCACAACCCGGTTGAAGGCTTTAGTAATAATGCATCTTCATTTACTTTGCGGCTATTGCCTGGATCGGTAAAACCAAAAGATTCAGGAATAGTTTTAAAGCTCTTTGGTCGATGGTATGGCTCTGGCACCATAGGGGTGATAGTAATGTCTTCGAAATCGATATCGACATTAAGACCTGCTAGCGAGTTTAGCGGTTCTGATTGGTAACTTTCATTGTTTAAGCGCTCATTTGCAAAGTTAATGGTCGTATCTTGATCTACATCAGCAACCGCTTGCTTAGTGAGTAGTTTTTCTTGTACTGGTTTGACCACTGGAGGTTGGTTAACTGGGCATTTCTCTAGCTCGGGGCTTGATAAAGGTAAGTTGACCCATTGATGTTCTTCCCAACTACCATCAAACAATGCACAAAAATGATCTTTAACCGGTAATTTGTTTGACATCAAAATATTAGGCCGGTATGCCTGTGAACCTTCATTCCACCAAAAGCTAAAGGCTTTGTTGGTATCAAGCAAGTTTTGCAGCATTAACGACGATAAACTGTGATTTATACTGTTAGCTGAACTGACTTCTAACTGTAGATTAAATGCTTTATCTAACGTAGCCACGCCGCTAGGAATGTTAGGTAGGTCAGTGATCCACGATGCATGTAGCGCATTTATTTTAGCATCAAAATTTTGTAAGTCAGGTTCGTAGCCTTCTAATAGATCAAGCAGAAGGTCTTCAATTTTCTGAAACCACTGGTTAGCTTTAGCCGATAAAATAAAAGGTATCGCCTTAATATCGACTGCTTGCACAACAGTTAATGGAAAGTAACGACCAACAGAATCAACGCTAGGAGTCATTAAACCGATATAAGCTTTGTCATCAATAATTCCAGGCGCAATACAGAAACGCCACATTGGGCTTTGGCTATACAGAGGGAGCCAATTTTCAGTGAGTGTATTTTGACTGTGAAGAATATTAACTTTAAGCCATTCATCCCAGTGATTCATAAAGGCGCTGCTCATTCGGCGGTGTATAAAATCACCGGCTAAAGGAACCTTGCCAAAAAAACCTAAAGTACTCATATCTAATCCATTAAATTCTGGTTGGGCAGCTAAATTTAAGCTGTTTCAATAATGCAAAGGGGTTATTGCTAGAACCTGCGATGAGGTCGTAACGCACTTCATAGCCATTGCTGTTTAGCATTAAGTTATATTTTTCAGGTTTTTGCGTAGTTTGCAGTGCTACTTTATCAAGCACCTTCATCCATGCCCAAGCTCCGGTTTCTGTAATACGGCTACTGGATCCATCAGTATGTTGAGTAATGATTCTTACACCGTAGTTAACTTCAGGCCCAGGCCAGTTCATTTTACGGGTGATTAGCGGGCCATGAGAGTACTGTTCTTTTTGGCCATTAATATTAAAACTGGCTTGACTAATTGCAGCACTCATACTGTTGGGGCGCAATGAAAAATCAATCCCGGCTTCAGTACTGCCATATTGAAAGAAACCACGCTTGACTTGGTCAGCCATTTCAAATGTATTGAGAGCTGTTTGGGAGATAACAATGGGAGCCATTTTAGAAGAGCGCACTTGCCACGGTGATTTAGACGTATCGATATATTTTTTTAAGTGAGTATTAAAAAAAGTATCCATCATGCCGGAGTAACCAAAGAAGCGTGAAAAATCGTCTAGATTAATATCACTATTAGAGGTTTGCATTAATGGATATCGCTCTTCAATCGCTGCTTTACAAAAGCTCAACATTTCATCTTTCCATAATTGGTTTAGATGAGTTATGACACCACTTTGCGATAATGAGACACTACGATTGATGATGTTTTTTAATATGGGTTTAACGTATAGATCAGCTTGGTTTTCACTGAGATAATTGATATTGCTGGCGACTGCACTTACTTTTTCTGCAAGTGCGGGTGGGACAGCACCCGCAATGTTTTCAAAAGCGATAGCCGTGATGATCTTTTTTAGCTCTTCAAGAGAGGAGATAATAATAGCACTGCCTTGCTCAGCCCCTTCATCTTGTGTAACCAAGGCGTGTATATCAGAAAATTCTTCTGTCACAATATCTTTACGCTGGAAAGAAAGCTGGCCAATAGTATGTTCTGCAGCGCTACCTAATAATTTTGATAGGCTCTCTTGCGCTTGTTGCAAAGCATCATTATCAGAAGCTTTTTTTAGCAAACTATTCGGTTTGGTTAATTGTGTTTGCTCGGTAATAGCTTGTAACAAGCTAACAAAGGGAGAAATCGGTGATGTTAAAACATCTAATACACGGCGCGCTTCTTCAAATGAAGTAAAAGGCATTATATCTAAGTCCGCTAAAAGCTCACGGTATTGCTTGCGATAGTCGTACAAATAGCGTGTTTTTACTTGTTCAATAATAGCATCACGGTTCATGTGTTGAATTGCAGGGTGATCTTCGCCATATACCCATGCTTCACCTAAGACGCTATCGGCTACTTCATTGATACCGCCAGTAATTAGTGATTTATAAACTATTTTACTATAAAGAGGAGATAAGCCTTCAGATAGTGAACGGCCACTTTTTCTGATAAATACCAGTTCTGATAATGATTTTCCGGCAGCAGAAAATATAGAAAAACCTTTGGCCGCTAGTATCCCCCCTTTTTTTCCACCATTTTTTTGCTTAATACGAGCGTAGATCTGCTCGTCAAAACTTATGGACTGCAAACTGGCTCGGGTTTCATTAATGAGTCGAGCGTCTAATGCGAGTGGCATAGGCAAGGGGCGTTTAACAAATAGAGTGTTGATATGCTTAGCTAATTGCAGCTGTTGTGCCTGGGTAAGACTAGCACTTTGAGACTTTAGCCATACTTCAGTAAAGAAGGCAATGACTTCATTAGCTTGATAGTGCTCTTCGGAACCTAGCATCAGGTAGGTTCTTAATGTTAAGTATTTTAGCGAAAGTGGTAGCTGACCTTTAGTAAGAATGCTTTCTAGTTCTAAAATTAACCGTGAATAAAAGGCCGACTTTAAGGTTCTGGTATACGAGTTATTTATTTGTTGTATTAACTTATCTTGTTGTGCTAGACCAAAACTATTATACCAAGGTGCGCTGAATACTTGGGCTCGTTCTTGTCTTATATCTTCAGGCAATAACTCATCAAGTGGAAATGCCGCTGTTTTTAGGGTATTCAAAACGTTCAAAGCACTGATAGGCGAGCTTTCATAGCGTGATATCTGTTGAGCTTGCAAAATGGACTGATCTATATTTTTTTCAACATCAGAAATATATTCTTGGCTATATAGATAGCCACTGGTCCAAGTAATACCTATTGCAACTGAGGCTAAGGCAACACCAACTGTCGAAAATCGTCTCAGCCAGCTGAGTTTCTGTTCGAGCTTTAAATCGATACCTGCGAGTGTTGATTCGGCGAATGCGACCTTGATAAGTAAATCGGATATAAAGAAACTTTTCCCCGTGCTCTGGTGTGAAGGTTGTTGCTGATTATAAGCCAGTTTGCTTACCAGGCGATCAATGGGCATTCCTTCTTGTGTTCCGCTGGTGAAATAGATACCCCGTAACATAGCGTCTTGTTCATATTGAGTATTTTCAAAAATATCGGTTAAGAAAGAATTGAGTTCACTTTTTAATAACTGCAACTGCTTTGAAAATCCGATTATGGCTGCACGACGATCTACGGATTTTTCGTTATATACACGATTAATAGATTGTTCTTGTAAGCGCTTGACGAGGTTATCAAATTCTTCATCAAAGGCATTACAAGGATGAATTTCGTTATTTAGATTGAATGTCGTGCCCCATACTTGTTTTCGCTCTTCTTGATCTAAGTTGGAAAAGAATTCAGTAAAGCCGCTGATTAGGTCTGATTTGGTAATCATGACATAGACAGGAAAGTTGATACCAAGTTGAGAGTGTAGTTCTTGGATTCGTAATTTAATCGCAGTAATGTGCTGCTGGCGTTGATGGGGTGTTTGTAATAATAAGTCACTAGCGCTAAGGGTGACAAATGCCCCATTGATTGGCTGACGCTTACGATATTTTTTTAATAAAGTTAAAAAATTTAACCAGCCTTTACTATCGCTTGCTTGGTGACTGTCTTGAGTGACATAACGGCCAGCGGTATCAATCATGATTGCTTGATCGGTAAACCACCAGTCACAGTTGCGGGTACCACCAACGCCTTCTATAGACTGTTTTCCGGTACATTCTGTTAGTGGGAATTTAAGGCCAGAATTAATAAGCGCTGTTGTTTTACCACTGCCAGGAGGGCCGATGATGATGTACCAAGGTAAAGAATAGAGGTTGAATTTACGCTTAAAGAAGCTTGAACCTTTATTCAATAAAGACATAGCCTCTGAAAAACGCGCTTGTAATATTTTAAATTCTTCTTGATTGATATCTTCGTCAAGATTTTCTTCGACGATAGCATCAATCATCCCTTGCTCATTCTTATGGTTATGAATCATTGATACCAGTTGTTTTATAAGCCAGAGTAAGCTGATACCAATAAGCGTTATCCATTGGTTACTGGTTTCTGCTAAAGGTGTCCAGCTGCCAATGCTGATGAGTGGACCAATGATAAAAATAAATAGGGCCAATATGCACAGAAAAAATAAGCCGATGGTCCAGGGACTGGTTAGAAATTGTTTTAGTTTAATCATTATTTTTATATCGTATATAAGTTAATTTCGATGCGACGATTGATGGCTCTATTTTTCTCAGATGTATTAGGGGCAAGAGGCGCAGTGTCTGCGATACCTTCAGCAATTATTTCTCGATCACTCATCTGCTTCTGCATTAATGTCACAATACTTTCAGCTCGTTTACTTGATAGCTCCCAGTTAGAAGGAAATTGCAGTGTACGTATTGGAATGTCATCGGTATGACCGGTAACCTGAATAAAACCTGGCGTATTCTTAAGGGTGGCAATAATGTTCGCTAAAGTGATTTCTTTTTGACGAGTTATTTTCGCTGATGATGGTTTGAATAAATTCTCACCCGCTAGAACAATACGAACACCGCCAGCAATGTCTTCAACGGTGAGATGATTCTGTTCAATATCATGTTTTAATTGATCACGTATGTAATTAAGGTGGGTGGTGCGTTTTATAGGGCGGTTATTTCTTACAATAGGCTGTAAGTTGCTGGCAACGGATGCTGCTTTAATTGCTACTGGGTCTGACTGCTGGTTAATCAGGGTAAATAATGTAACAAAAGTAATAATCGCAAATACCAGACACGCTAGTGACGCTATAATAAAATATTTATTTCCTGATATATTTTTTTGTTCGGAATCTACTGCGCCGCGCCAATGATTAGAAAGCTGTTTTATTGGGGCAGGACGATGAGTGCTAATAATCTGGAATAAATTATCTTTTATACTGTCAATTTCAATACTGCCGGTATCACTTATGCGATAGCGACCTTGAAAACCAAGCTCCAAAATTAGATAGCAAAGTTCTATGAGGTCGATATTCAATGCTGGACTTTGAGTAAGCAACTTAATAATTTCAAAGAACTGTGCGCCGCCCTGATTATTCTTATGAAAGGTCATCAACAGGTTTCTTGTTGCCCATAAACTCTGACCACCCCATGGGGTCGACATTACCATTTCATCTAGATATGCACATATAATGTAGCGTGCAGTGATAATGGATTCTTTGGCTAGACCTTGATTTTTAAGTTGAAAATCAATCGATTTTAAATTGTCGGCAACCTGTTGGTAGAGTGCTTTAGGATCAGGGTGATGACTCATTGAGCGCACGTTGATGCCCAGCGTTAATAGCGGGGTTGCCGCTGATACTATGACATTAATATCGCTATGAAGGGGCACGTCGATAGGCTTTGAAACTATAGGCTTATGATTCATTGAAGGAATCGGTTGATTTACTTCTCTAACTCTTTGCCTATTAGTAGCTGGACGAGACATAAATACTGTTCGATCTTCATCTTCTGTGATACTGCTATCTTGAAAGAAACGGTCATCCTGACTCATAGTTATTTACCTTTGAATTGCCCAAAGTTGAAGTTTTAGGCCGGGCACTTGATCGCCAATATGAATGGCCATACCTGTTGAATTTTTTAATTCTTGCCACGCTTGGCAATTACGGTCGAGTTCAAAGGGAATAAAGCCATCATGATATGGCAACTCTCTAGGCATATATGGCAAAAGCTTCATGCCAATTCCTGGTAAGCTAACCATAATAAGTTCGCGAATTTTCTCAATTGAACTGATTTTGACCAAGTTAGTGAAATTTCTTTGCAATTCTTCACTGGGTATATCGGCCTTCACCGTTAGGACAAAGACAGCACTATCAATAATGTGTGGGTCGGATAATATTGCCCTATAAATACCGTATTTAGGGTCCTTTAATGGAATATTGAAAGCCCGAGTTTTGGTCGATAATGATGAAAGGCTTTCTTTAATTATATGCGCTAGTGGTGCAAACGATGTGGCAATGTCTTCATGGCGATAGCCATTAAGTTCAGGGGCGAGGCGCTTATCAGAAAAAGATGAAAGTTCACCAGCCAGCATAATCATGTGCTGATAGGCTTGTTCTGGGTGTAGTCTAGGAAGACTAGCAAGGTGCTGCAGTAATTGAGTATATCGGTTAACAAGCTGTAAGCTTAAAAAATCTTCTACTTCGGCAACACCTCCAGTACCGGATGCACTAGCAGATATGCGACCGCTTAATTCTAAACCTCTTTGTTTTAACAAGTCCCGAGTCATTATTAGCAGGTCCCGTAAATTGTCACTGGCTTGACAGTTAATGAGTGGGGGAATAAAACTATTATCAAAACTAATTTGTTTATCTTTTGAGCACTCAATCACTTTTGTCAGGGCTAGGCTGCTATAGTGAGAGCGGCTGTCATCTTCAAGCATGATGCTAAGGCGTAAGCCACCGACCATAAGCGTGGTATTGCTTGGTCTATTGCTGGAGCTATCATTAGTTTCAAGGGTTTTACAGCTATAGCGTTGGAGTCCTTGCTCTGAGTCGGGATAAAAAACCTCAACTTCAGAAGAGCGAATTGGCAAGCACAAGTATACTTGCTGATTAATCATACCTTCCTTCAAATCTATAGGGGTAGGGCTTGGGTCTTGTTCAGGAATATTGAATGGAGTCCCATCGGGCATAATGCCTGAGGCAGACTTAATAGCAATTTTACCAAGCTCTAGAAGTTGCTTATCAATTGTAAGTTCGTCAAAACCCCAGCCATAAGGACCACTTAATTGCCTTACCTTATTAATATAAGACTCAAAGTAGCGATCATTTTGCTGAAAGTGGGCTGGTTTTATAAATAAGCCTTCAGTCCATAGAACTTTATTTTCTCTTGACATAATTTAATCAATTACTTTTGTTTTAGTATCTAACTCATCAATTGAGATAAATATATTTGAGTTATGCAGAATCGATCGACAGTAGAGGCCAAAAAAACAGGATTCTGGAGTAGGAACTAACGCGAGCCATTTAGATTGTTCAAGTTGCCTAAATTGATAGACGATGCCGATAGCACGAACATTCTCAGGAATTGCTTCACGGTAGGTCTTATGTTGGTTAGGCAAGACTAATATATTTGTTTTATGAATTAAGGTTGCCGCTAGAGGGTTCTGTTCTGTCTGAAATAAATCGTAATATTCAGTGTGTAAGAAATCACTTTCATCAGTTAAATAGAAAAGCGTAATATTTAACGGGCGGCTCTCATTATTATGGTCTGGGTTTATGTAGTCAGAAGTAATAATGTCTATATGAGCATCGACACCTTGCTTTTTAATTATGCTACATCCTGAGGAGGAAATAATAAAAAGTGTACTCACAAAATAGAAAGTATGTGTTAATAAATTTTTCATTAAAATAATTAGTTTATAAGTCTGAATTGAATTCATCGTATGCTTCAGCAAAATTTTCACCGAATATACGATGAAAGCTATCATCAGAATCTAGCTTATATTCATTGTTATAGCGTTCTTTATACTGCTGCCATAACTTAGCTTGAGCCGATTTAGAAGTCGCTAGCTTGTCTAAGAAATTTGAATTTTTATGAGAGGTACTAAATTCATTCTCTAGTACATCCGCATCAAACTGTTTTAGTAAACTCATCATAGCGACTCGAACACCATGCAGTAGAGCTGATTGATGGCTATTAATATCAGCATAGGCCTGTTGGAAGGCTGTTTTGGCCGATTGAAAGCCAGGGCGGTTTTGATGAAATAAAGAAAGAATTGCATCTTCAGCGTTGACAGAAAATTTTAATGGATTATTTTCGGAAGTGTTAAGTAGCGTTTTATGTACTCGAAATTCATTTTTGATGGCCGCTCTAGCTTGCAAAAGATCCAGAGTGCCTTGAATAACTGTTGGCATTAGTTCTAGCCATTTTAAGGCAGTGACATCAGTTAATAACGAATCATCTAGACCCTGTTGTTGAAATGCAGCCTTAGCGGATTCTAGTAAATTATCATTAGCTGCTGCTTGACTCGTCACTTTAGGTGATGAAGTCGACTGAGATTTATCCGTAATATTTTTCGCTGGTATACTTTGTCTTTTTCGTGGTCGAGATTTTTCAGGCCTAGAAAAAACTTGATCAATATTATGTTCTTGCATAAGTGATTGAGAGTCTAACGGAGCAACTGTGGAAGGAGGAGCATCTTTTGCTGGAAATGAAAAGCTCGTATTATCCCAATCTTCAGGAATACCGCTACTAGTTGAGTTATCAATGTGAGTCTCTTCTTGAGCTGGAAGATTAGACGGTACTGAATTACTAGTTAAATTAGTAGTAGGAGTAAAGTTCATAGCTTGTTTGAAAGCGGGAGTACGTTCAATTGCATCAGCTAAAGAAGATGGTTTATTACTATCAATATCAGAGCTGGTAGTATTTGCAGTGAGTAAATCTAAAGGATCGCAACTATTTCCCCAAAACTCATCCATCTGGTTTTCCCATTCCGCATGCTCATTTACCATAGGTTTATCTAATGGTTGAGGTTCAGTATCCGTGACTATGGCTGAAATACTTTCTAATTCTGCTTGTATTAAATAATCGCCAATCAGGAGTTTCTGACCATTGGTGATCAGAAGTTCTTGATCTTTACCAATGGCTTGATCAGTATCAGCATTAATAATGCCATTCGCACTGATGTCTCTGATATAGAAGCAGTTATTACGGAGATGAACTTCTGCATGCTTAGATGAAATGAATCGTTGTGGATCGCATAAATACCAGTCTGTATTTTGACCGCGGCCGATAATAGCTAAGCTAGAGTCGAAAATCTTACTATTTTCTGAACTGGTTCCATATTCTGGACTGCTAATGATTCTTAAAACTAATTTCATGAAATCCATTTCACTTATATTCTTTATACAACCGATTAGTTTTCGGTTCCTGTGTTTGGCAATGATACCATAAAATTTAAAACTAAAATTTTAAAATAAATTTCTGCGAAGGATATATCAAAAAAAATTAAATTTGTAATTTTTATTACATTGAGTGTGATAATTCTGCTATTGTTTCTGCGAATTTTATAGCAAATGATGATTAAGACTTGCATCTAATCTCAGGCTCTAATGCTTGGGTATTAGTTCGTTCGAATAGGGAAGTTTGACGTGACTGATGTAACTGATACTGAAATTATTAATGATGATGACTCTACTATTCTTGTTAAAACAACTCTTTTAGATAAAGCATCGAAGTTAACTAGGGAAGAGATTATACCAGAAGACGCAACTCAACTTGCGTTAGGTAATTATCGCCTGACTACTTCAAGTATTAATAAAAGCCAAGAAAAAATACCTCAACAAGACAGGCTTGAAGATAACCCAACCCGTCTTTTAACAAGCACGATCACGGGTTCATCTTTAACGGATGCGATTAAAAGAACTAATTTAGAAGTTAAAAATCTTAAAAGTAAAAATAGTCAGCTTAAAATAATAAAACAGCGATTTCTACTTTCCTCTAAATTGGGTATTGGAGGTATGGGGGCTGTTTATCAAGCTAAAGATTTAAGAAAGGTTGAAGCTCAGGATAAAAACCCTTGGGTAGCACTTAAATTATTAAGTGACGCCTTTAAAGAACATCCTACTGCATTTATTGCCCTGCAACGTGAAGCACAAAAAAGTCAAAAGTTAGCTCATCCGAATATCGTTCGTGTGTATGATTTTGATCGCGATGGCGATACTGTCTATATGACAATGGAATTATTAAAAGGCGAAGAGCTAAAATATATTATAAAGCGTAAAAATAAGGGTATTGAACGGGGTGAAGCGCTAAGTATTATTCGCCAAGTGGGTGGGGCTCTTGTAGAAGCGCATAAGCATAATATAGTACATTCAGATTTTAAGCCTGGGAATATATTTTATACAGAAGATAAGGTTGCGAAAGTATTCGATTTTGGTATAGCTCGTGCCGTGTCTGAAATGGGGCCTAGAACCTTTAATCCAGAGCAGGCTACAAACTCAGAAAATGACGTAACAACATTTGATGTCTCTACTCTTAATGCATTAACACCAGCGTATGCGAGCAAGGAAATGCATGAAGGGCAAGATGCTTGCAAAAGTGATGACGTCTATGCATTGGGGTGTGTCGCATATGAAATTTTATCGGGTCTACATCCTTATGGAAAAACACCTGCAAACAAGGTGAAACAAAAGAATTATAAACTGCCCTTCATCGATGGGTTAAAGCGTAAGCAAGTTCGTGCACTGCAGAAGTCTATTGCTATCGACCGTGAAAATAGATATCAGACAGTAGAAGAGTTCCTAACAGATTTCTTACCAGAAAGAAGGGTCTTAAGTATTGCAGTTAAGATATTACTCTCTATTCTAGTAATCGCATTATGCTTCAGTGGAGTTCTGTATTATGAGCAGCAACAAGAGATAGACGCACAAAAGTTAGCGGCTGAAAAGGTAATTGAACATGAGCGAAATAAATCTCAACAGATAGAGGCGGCTAAGCAGGAAGTAGAAGGATTTTTAGATGAATATGAGAAAGAGGCATTAAGTTATAAAAAGAGGTTGGATGAATTGGCCTTCGTGTCCTCATCAACTAGTCTTGAGTGGCAGCTAGCGGTAACGCGTGAAATATCAAACTTAGAATCTGTCTATAGTGATAATATTGAAATTATCAATTATGCAAAGAAAAATTCTGAGGAGCATACGAAAAATATCGTTAATAAGGCTATAAAGATTTTTGAAAAGAGTAAAGACGACATAGAAGGTTGGTTGGGGAGCTATCATAAGAAAATATCTAATGTTTATTTATCTAAGGCACGAGATGAGATCAAGATTGAAAACTTTCCATCTGCTCAAACATTAATCGATTTAGCTAGAAAACACTTTGAAAGTAATAGTGAAATAAATACGCTGCAAGCTTTATTGCTCGATCGTTGGCAGAATAAGAAAGAAGAGAATAAAGAAATACTGCGTCAACAGAAGTATAGGTCATTTGAGATCTATAATGAGACGGCAGCACGGCATGTATCAAGCTGTATCGAAAACATATTACCCGGCACTAGTGGGTTTAATTACAACATGAAAGTGCTGCAGCAGAAGTTAACTCGGCTCAAGAAAAAGTACTCCATGTTTCGTCAAAAGGTGGATGCAGAAAATAGAGATCATGTTAAAAAGTTAGGGCAATGTATTCGCTTATATGGAGAAACAGAGCCGATTGCTGCGGAAAGTATTTTAACTCAGGCCAAAACTTATTTTCCTAGTTATTTATCAATTTTAGAAAATGTGAAAATTAGGCCTTTCGATTCTTGCGACCCTAATTTTGCAGGAAAAGGCCGCCGCTATACATGCTCGGATAGACTAATGAATAATGCCGGTCTTTCTGGGCCTGAATTAGTAGTAGTTCGTAGTAAGGTAGCCGGCACCTTTGCTATCGGGAAATATGAGGTGACGCAAAGGCAGTTTTCAGTTTTCTGTAAAAATACCAAGTTTTGTTCTGTAGTCAATGATAAAGAGCTTATGTTACCAGCTACAGGCTATTCATTAGAGCAAATTAATTCCTATATTGATTGGCTTAATAGGGAAACAGGGTTTAGTTACCGCTTACCGACTCATTTAGAATGGCGTTACTCTGCAAGGGGGCGAGATGGTGTATTAGACAATGATCGTAATTGTCAGTTGAATGCTCGAGGCTTGGTAAAGGGGGTGCGCTTATTACCTGTAGATGTTGGCTCTCCTAATGGTTGGGGGTTGGTTAATTCAATAGGTAATGCAGAAGAATTAATTCTTGATACAGACAAATATCGAGTCGCAGGAGGCTCGATACTCACCGCAATGGAAAGCTGTGATTTAAAAACCTTAAGTAATTACAGTTCAAGCAAGAGTCAGATGATGGGCTTTAGGGTTGTTAGAAAAATTGAATCATAATTACTAGGATGTAATGTGAAAATAGTATATGGATGTTGCATTATATGGCTGATATGCATACAGGAACTGTGGGCCTCTGAACCTGTTGCTGAAGATATTGGCGAGATAAATACGCTTGCAACTAATTTACAGATAGGCAGTTATCAGGGATGGGATATATTTCTCGAAAACTATGTAGAATCAGATATTGCTGGTTACAGCTTCTATCAAATTGCTCCAAAGATTCTTAGTGAAGTTTACAATAATGAGTTATCAGTAGAGAGATTTGGGTATGATTTAACTCAATTTTCTGAATACTTGATTAAATTATTCTCTGAAACTTTACTAGAGCAGGGGGAGAAATTACAACGTCACCAGTTAATTGAATTATTTAATTTGGCTCATGATGTTAATTTTTCACGGTTAGATGATATGAGATCCAAATCCTTTTCATCTAACCCTGTAGCAAGTCTAGTATCTATTAAGCCGAAACTTATCGCTAGTGCTAAACGTATTGAAGAATATTACCAATCAAAACTGAACTGCCCTGTTAAAATGCAATGGCAGCGAATCAAAAATAAACCGCTATTATCAATAAAGCTTGTCGTTGTCGAAGAGTTAGAAGGCTCGTCAGTTGTAGATTATTTAGCCTGTTTTAATAGGATTGATAGTCGATTAGATCGTGCTGAAATGCTTTGGGTTAATGAAATTAAAGTTCGTTCGTCTGCCGGTAATAGTATGAAGAGACTTAGGCAAGAAGCTAAAAAATTACTGTCGCTTGAGCTTAAGGAGAATACTAATTATAACCCATTGGGAATTAATGGGTTTTCAACAGGCATGTTGTTTTCGTTAGCGGAGAAAGTCTCCAAACTCTATTACAAGTCTGGTGGAGGGCAGCTAAGTACTGAGCAAGAAGCAATACTAATTAACGACCTTGCTGAGCTTTACAGAAGTCGTGGATTAACTTTTACAAGACTCACTGAAATTGCCGATAAATTAAAGGAATTTTATCGGAGTAAAGGCTTTATCTTATCTACGGTTTATGTTCCCGAGCAAAAATTTATAAATGCTAATGGTATTGTGTATTTGTCGTCTCAAAGTGGTGTGCTGGGTAAAGTTAAGCTAAATAGCGATAATGATCTAGCATATCGTGATGAAATAGTCTCCGATATATTTCATACGTATTTAGGTAAAGGAGTAAATACTGATATATCTGATACCTATTATAAGCTAGGCCTATTACCAGGACTATCCGTAAAATCAGGGTTTTTCGAAGTGGGCGATAAGCCTGGGGAAACAAATCTTATCGTAGATGTTGACAGAAATTGGGGGGATGTCTCTATTATTGGGGATAACTATGGTTCGACATTAACGGGTAAATATCGTGCTTTAACAGCGATTGCTTGGCATAACCCAGTGGGTCATGGAGATGACTTATCGTTAGGCTATTTATATGGATTTAATCCGGAAAAAACACAATTAGGATACCTAAAGTATCAATACCCTTTGATCTTACCGACGATAAATCTGGGTTTGACTTATGAAAGCAATACCTATTCAGCATTAAAAACCTTTGCAGGGAATACGCCAGTGCATGTAGAAGGTCAAGCTGAAAATAGAGAGCTGTCGGTTAAGCATACTCTAATTACCCATAAGGATATGAATGCAAGGCTTAATGTGAGAGCCAATAAAAAATCATCCATCGTTAATTCAACGTTTATGTTAACAACCAGCACACCTAGTAATAGCAGGAGTGAATTATCTGATATATATTCTGTTGGATTCTATTTAGACTTTCTATTGAATTCAGTCAAAACGGCAGTACTTATTGATACTCATGCTTCTATAGCCAGGGTGCATAAAGCCAGCGAACTGAACATCGATAACAAATTCAGTAAGTTTAGTACTTCATTGAATACGAGTACCCTTTTGTCTTTCAATCATCACTTCAAATCTAAACTATCAGTATATTTAAAAGCCAGTTATAGCGATCATGCACTACCTAGTTATGAACAGTTTAGCATTGGTGGTGCAGATAAGGTCAAAGCTTTTTCGTCTTCGATATTTTTAGGTGATTCAGGTATTTACACGAATATTGAATGGACGGCGGATGTATTTGACTACTTATTTTCTAGGCAGTTAGGAGCGGCACACAAACTCGATGTAGGTATTTATGCTGAACAATCTTTTGCTAGGTTGAATGGGTTTGATGAAGCCCCCTCAGTCAGTGCTCGTATTAATGGTTATGGTGGTCTTTTACGCTATGACTGGCGTAGAAAATTAATCGTAGATACTAGTATATCTTTTACCGGTAATCGCTTTTCGGAAGAAGACTATAAATTTTTAGATGATGGTGAAAATGGGAAGGTACTGATCAATGTCCGCTATACGTTTTAGTCTCATAATAGTTTTTATTTACACATACGTTCTGTCTGCTACTAATATTTACGCTGCACCTATAGGCGGTAGTATTACTCATGGTACGGGCTCTATCGATAATAGCGAAGAAAAAATCACTAATATTATTCAAGAATCTGACCAGCTTATTATTGATTGGGATAGTTTTAACCTTGCTAATGATGAAGAAGTAAATTTTGCTCAGCCCTCAGCAGAGTCGATGGTATTGAATAATATCTTGCAATACGATACGAGTGCCGTTAACGGAATAATTAATGCGAATGGAAGGGTCTTTCTAATTAATCCTCGAGGGCTTATTTTTGGTAGTGATTCACAAATTAATACAGCAGATTTAATAGTAAGTAGTTTATCGGTTGTGAAAGATGAGTTTATAAATGGAGAGTTTGTTTTTAAAGATATCGATGATAATCAGGGAGTTATTATCAATAATGGCACAATTACATCTTCTAGTGGTGTTAGCTTTATTGCTGAGTCACTTATTAATAGAGGCCTTATTCAAGCTGAGTTGGGTTACATTAATATGGCTGCAGGTAAGCAGGCTTACCTGACGTTTGATGATCAAGGGTATATGGGGGTTAAGATTGATGAGGCTGTTCTAAACAATACGTTAGGTTTAAAGCAAGCAGTAGAGAATAGTGGACAGTTACTCGCTGCGGGTCGGGTTGCCATCAGTGCGCAAACCTCTACTCAGTTGTTTGATCAAGCGATTAACAATACTGGGATAGTAAAAGCGAACGGTTTCAATTTAAATTCTGTAGAAAATCCGACGACTATTAGCTTGAATTCAAATGGTGATATTAATAATAGCGGTTCTTTAGTGGCAGCCAATACGTTATTGGCTGAAAACGACTTAGAGGGAGGCCGGATTATTATTAGTGGAAATGACGTTGTTCATTCTGGTGAGATAGATGTTAGTAGTACACGCAGCCAAGGTGGGTACGTAGGTATCCATGGTGAGCATGTAAAGCTGGCTGGCAGTGCATCGGTGAATGCAAATGGTGATAAAGGGGGAGGGGTTGTATTAATAGGAGGTAGTCGCCTGGATCAGGATTCTGGATATAGCACAGCTAGCTCTACTATCATTGGCATAGATAGCTATATTACTGCCAATGCTGGTATTCATGGTGATGGTGGTGAGATTGTCATTGGCTCTGAAGATGATACTCAATTTTTTGGCACTGTGGAAACCACTTCTGGGATATTCACTGGAGATGGTGGCCGTATTGAAATATCTTCAAAAGAACAGTTAAGCTTTAGTGGCAGTACTGTTTTATCAACGCAAGCTTTATCAAAACGAGTAGAGGAAGGGAAAAGTAAAGCTGGGGAGCTAATAATAGCGACGAGTACGCTTAGGCTTGTTGCTGATGATATTACTGCTGATTCTGATGAATCTATTACGTCGATAAAGACGAGTCAGTTGATTCATTTATTGGATGCTGCCAACGTACAGTTGTTAGCCCATGAAGATGTCATTATTGAATCTGCTATTGAAAGTGATAGTCATAATCGTCTTAAGCTCGATGCGTTTGGAAGTCTGACATTCAATTCAGACATCTCTATGATGGGAGTATTGGAATTATCAGCTATGGAAGAGATGAATGGTGCTGGAAATATCAGCATCGGTGATACATTAGATATATCAGCAATCAATGAAATTATAAATTTTAATGGTTTAGTCAGTGCATTAGATTTATCTACTCAGCTTCACACTAATAATGGTCATTCTATAGATTTATTGAAGGATGGTAGCTTTAACATTGCTAGCACCAATTTTAATGATTTTACTAAAGTAAATATCAATGGTGGGCGGATAAATGGTATTGACCTAGCAGGATTATATACCATTAAAGGGGTTCAGCAAATTGAAGTTAATAATACTTTATTTAGTCAGGTTTCGTCGGTAGTTGGAGGCGAAGGAGTTGATATAATACTAGGTTTAGATAATCAGCATTGGTACTTGTCTGGCATTGATAATCAGGTTATAGGCAGTGAAATATCCTTTTACGATATAGAGAGTGTTGAAAACGGTCATGTGATTGGAACTGTAGATGCTGATCAGATTGAGTTATTAGCAGGTCAATCAATTCAGGCAAACTCAGTTAGGTTCGAGAATATCACATCAATAAATACCGGTGATAATACAGATACCATTACAGGGGGGGATGTGTGGACAGTTGCCATTACTGCTAATACGCCCATTTCACTTAAAGCAAATGACATTACAATCACTAACGCGGAAATAATCTACGGTAATGATAATGCTACTTTAGTCGGAACCTCAGAGGCGGATCATCTTGTTTTTAAGAACTCAGGAATTATTGAATTTAATAATGTCGAGTTTTCAAATTTCACGCATGTCGATGCCAGAGAAGGCAATGATGATATTCAGTATGACTTTGATAAATGGCTAGTCGATGGAGAGAATAAAATCTTACTAGAAGGAATTAACTTTTCCAATATAGACACTGTAAACATAAATAATAGTATTGGTATAACAGATCGTAAACTCGTTGGTACTGGTTTAGATGATACCTTTACCCTCATTGCTGAAAATACCATAAGTATAAACGGCATTACATATTATGGTATGGGAATGGTGTCTTCCGGACAAGGTGTGGATACCCTAATAGGAAGTGATCATTGGCAGTTAACTGAGCTTGGTTTTAAAAGTGATGAGATTGAATTTAACGGCTTTGAACAAGTATATAGTGGTTATCAAGGGGTTTTGATCGGAACTAATGCTAGTGATGAATTTCGTTTACTAAGTGATGGTAATGGCTCTACGGATGTTTTAATTAATAATACAACAGTATTCTCAAATATTACTCACATACAAGGGGGGAGCCAAGGTGCTTCTGGTATAAATCAAGGAGATAGAGTAATTATAGATCGAGAGCAAGAATGGCAGCTGATTGATAATGATGCCTTTCGTATAGATCAAATACTGTTTAATGATATAGAACAAGCTATCGCAACTTCTTCTACAGTTACTGGAAGTACAGGACAAGATATATTTGAATTCAATGGTTTGGGGAATACCATTGTTGCGAATAATGTATATTTCGAAAATGTAACCATGATTGATGGGGCTGACTCTGATGAGTTAGGAGATCAAATAAATATAAATAGTAACCATTCCATTAATATTCTAGATACCAATGGCATATCAAATTTTAACCAAGATAGTGAAAATAATAATTTAGCAGTATTTTTTAAAAATATTGAGCTGCTTGAGGTGACCACGCCTAAAGACGTTTATTTATCAACAGCATTTGATCGTATAGCTGTCAATGCTAATAATTTAACGGTTGAAAGCCAAGCTGATGTAACCTTTGATGAACTTAATGTAGATGACACTGTTTATATTAATTCAGAAGGTTCCATAATATTTATTAATGACGTTGAATTTATCAGTAAAAATGTTGATATATCTGCTTTAAGTATTGAGTTTAATAAAGGCCTAGCAGTAGTCACTAATAATTTTATTTTAGAAGCTGATAGACTGATCGTAGATGGTGGGATCGATGTGGATGTCGAGGTTGATCGATCTGTACCTATTGATATTGGTGAGGACATTAGTTCATCAATTTTTAATGAAATTAATATCTTTTTAGCCAGTGAAGGGTCAATTCGTATAGATGATGCAATCGATGATGCTGAAAGTTTTAAATGGCTACTAAGTGAAATTGAATAGCATAAAAAATTCAAGAATAATTTATTTAGTACATAAGCAGTAGTTTTTGGTGAAGACAGTAACTGGATATTTACAGAGAAACTAATAAGTGTTTTATTCTACCTCATTGTTTTTTCAAGTCATTTTAAGACCATTATTACAGCCGTAGATAAAGTACTTTTAATCGGTGAGTATTTAGAGAAGTATTGAGTTATGTTTGAAAGTTATTCCAAAGAGGTCTCAGTTGAGCTACCTTGTGGCCCTTTTATCGATGACGATGACGGCCTTGAAGATGATTTCATTATGCTCGAGAGTATCGCTAGAATTAATCAAGACTCTTTAGTATTAAATGGAAATGATGAAGGTGTTGATTGGCGCGATATGTATTCTCGCTGTGAAGCATTGATGTCACAAACAAAAGATGTACGTGTCTATGTATTATTCGCTCAAGCAGCGCTTTTCCTAAAACGTTTACCAGGATTGGCTGGTGTTTTTCAATTAGTCCAAGCAGCACTATCAGACTATTGGAGCGATATTTATCCGAAGTTGGACGATGCAAAGGATGAGACACCTTGGCGTGTGATGACGTTGAACGAACTTTCTGGTGATACTCTAATAACTTTATTGTCATCAATGCCAATCGTAGAATCAAAAATGGCAGGTAGCTTCTCACTACGAGATATAAAGCTGGCTAAGGGTGATATTCAGCTTATAGAAGGATCGGAAGAAAGTATTGCTGATGTAGGCTTAATAGCAGCTGCATTCAAGGATGTAGATCAAGAAACGTTACAAATATCATTAAATCATATTAAAACTATCCAATCTTCTATTGCTGCTATGCAAGATCAATTAGCTTCTAGTGAAGCGGGTCATGCTCGTTACGACTGGGTAAAGCTTAGCGCACATTTGACTTATATAGAGCAGCTTTATGTTGAATGCATTATAGAAGAAGTAATAGACCATTCAGAAGTTGAAAGCAGTGATGATGAAATAACGCCAAAAGGAAGCGCAGTGATTATCAAAAGTTCTGAGATTAGCAATCGAACAGATGTCTTGGAGGCTTTAGGTAAAATTTGTAATTATTACAGCAAGTATGAGCCTTCGAGTCCTGTGCCAATTTTAGTTGAGCGAACGAAGAAATTAGTAACAATGGATTTCATGTCTATTATGAAGGAGCTTAGCCCTGATGGTGTTAAGCAAGTTGAGCTAATAGCGGGTGTAGAAGCAGAAAATTAATAACAACTTGTTATGATTTGACGGGTAAATTAACAGTGATTTTAAATGATTACTGCAAAGGATTAATAATAACTATTTCGAGGAAAGGAAATGAGCAGTCAAAAATTTATAGGTAGAAATAGAGCTCCACGGGTACAAATTGAATACGATGTGGAAATGTACGGTGCTGAGAAGAAAGTACAGGTACCTTTTGTCATGGGGGTTATGTCTGATTTGTCAGGCGAAAATAATAGTGAGCTTCCAGGTATTCATGAGCGTGAATTTGCCGATATCAGTGTCGACAACTTTGATGATCGATTAAAGGCAATGAAACCACGTGTTGCTTTCAATGTGCCTAATATGATCAATGATGAGGGGGGGAACTTACCTGTTGATATTACTTTTGATAACCTCAATGATTTCTCACCTGCTCAGGTAGCTAAAAAAGTAGCGGGCTTAGATGAATTGTTAGAAGCTCGTACGCAGTTAGCTAATCTAGTCACTTACATGGATGGAAAAGCGGGCGCTGAAGAGCTCATTACCAAAATTTTAGCAGACCAAACCTTGTTACAATCCTTGGTTGGTAGTAAAGCACCAGAGGCAGAGGAAGCTTAATCATGTCTGAAGTTGAAGCCCCAGAACAGTTAGAAACAACCAGTGAAGCGATTGCGGCAGATGATTTTTCTGCATTATTACAGCAAGAATTTAAGCCTAAGTCAGAACGTGCTTCTGAAGCTGTGAGTTCAGCCGTACAGACATTGGCAGAAAACGTACTATCTAATGTTGATCTAGTACCCGAAGATGCCGTTGCTACCATTAAACAGCTGATTGCAAATATTGACGAAAAGTTAAATGCTCAGGTCAATGCCATCTTGCACCATGAAGCTTTTCAGAAGCTTGAAGGATCATGGCGTGGACTGCATCATTTGGTAAACAATACTGAAACTGATGAGCAATTAAAAATCAGCGTAATGAACGCTTCTAAAGATGATGTTCGCAAGAGTCTTAAGAAATTTAAAGGTACAGCCTGGGATCAGAGCCCTTTATTTAAGCGTATTTATGAAGAAGAATTTGGTCAGCTAGGTGGCGAGCCATATGGATGCTTTGTAGGTGATTACCACTTCGATCACAGCCCTAAAGATGTTGATATGCTAACCAGTATATCTAAGATATCAGCGGCATCACACGCTCCATTTATTACCGGTGCAGGCTCTGAGGTTATGGGGATGGATTCTTGGCAAGAGCTATCAAATCCTCGTGATTTAACCAACATTTTCTCAACCCCAGATTATGCGCCTTGGCGGTCTTTACGTGAATCGTCAGACTCACGCTATCTCGCTTTGACCATGCCGCGTTTTTTGGCACGCTTGCCATATGGTGAAGCAACAGATCCTGTTGATGAATTTGCTTTTGAAGAAATCACTAATTCGGGCGATTCTGGAAATTATTGTTGGGCCAATTCAGCTTATGCGATGGCTGTGAATATTAATCGAGCATTTAAAGAGTATGGTTGGTGTTCTCGAATTCGTGGTGTTGAGTCGGGTGGTCTAGTTGAGGGTTTACCATGTCATACATTCCCTGCAGATGATGGGGGAGTGGATATGAAGTGTCCTACTGAAGTAGCTATTAGCGATCGTCGCGAGGCTGAGCTATCTAATAATGGTTTTATGCCGTTATTACATAGAAAGAATACTGACATGGCTGCTTTTATCGGTGCGCAGTCTTTGCATAAACCAGCTGAATTTGATGACCCTGATGCAACTGCCAGTGCAGCATTAGGTGCTCGCCTACCGTATTTATTTTCTACTTGTCGCTTTGCTCATTATTTAAAGTGTATTGTACGAGATAAAGTTGGAGCATTTTCAGATCGTGCGGATATGCAGCGTTGGTTGCAGAATTGGGTTATGCAGTATGTAGATGGTAGCCCTGAAACTTCAACAGAAGAGACTAAGGCAAGGAAGCCATTAGCAGAGGCGGAGGTTGTTGTTTCTGAAGTAGAAGGTGCGCCAGGTTATTATTCCGCGAAATTCTCTTTGCGTCCTCATTATCAGTTAGAAGGCTTAACGGTTTCTTTAAGCTTAGTTTCAAAATTACCTTCGGGTAAAGCGTAATACCCAGTGCTATATCATCGCCAATTGATATAGCTTTTATAAACCTTAAAAAAAGGAGTTTAACATGGCATCGGATATGTTCATTAAAATAGGAAGTATTAAAGGTGAATCTAAAGACAGCGTACACGCCGATGAAATCGACGTGCTTAGCTGGGATTGGGGTATGAGCCAAAGCGGTTCTATGCATGTTGGCGGCGGCGGTGGTGCTGGTCGTGTTAGCGTGCAAGATTTAGTAATCGTTAAAAATGTTGATCGCGCTACTGCAACCTTGATGGCACATTGTGCTACAGGTGAGCACATTCCAGAAGTAGTTTTAACTGTTCGTAAAGCAGGTAAATCAGCTTTAGAATATCTAAAGATTACTTTGAAGCGTGCTATTATTTCAAATGTAACCACAGGTGGTTCAGGCGAAATTTCTGAAACAGTTACATTGAACTTTGCTGAATACAAGGTTGAATACACTCCTCAGAAAGAAGATGGTAGTGGTGAAGCAGCTGTCGAAACTGGTTTCGATATCGAGAAAAACATTACGGTTTAATTTTTAATTAAATTGTAATGAATAAGAAACCCGCATTATGCGGGTTTTTTTATGGCACATATTTATTTCATGATATTAAAACCCCTTGGATTCTAATAACACTTTCTGGTCCTCAATTTTGGTAGGAGATCCTACCCATGTTGTCCAGCCTAACTGAGACTGCATACCTAATTGGAATTGGGGGACGTGATGAGACTTAAGCTCTAACTCAATATCCCAATCGTATTCATCATTGCTGTATAAACGAATCATTTCACGTAACTGTTGGAATAAGTCTGTTTTGGGTAATAGCCTATAGAAGTCTTGTAGATTTAAGGGACCAATTTTTACAGTAAATTTATGCTGTGCATCAAAAACCTGTTTACCTAAACTAGTATTGACACCGAGCTGATTATTCTTCGAAAATAATCCAATATTAAACTGATCGTCAGGGCAGAGCTGCAGCCAGCCACCGGTTAGCTGTTCGATGCTAACAGGTAGGTTCAGAAAATCTATAATTAAACTTTTCAAGCCATCTGCTGGTCGTGTTGCTAGGGAGAATAATCCGCTTCGATGTAAACGATCCCATTTGGGCTTAAAGATAGTATTGCAAGTTGTGGAAGGATTCTCGTCTACTTTGACCGTATCTAATTGAGCAAGACCGGATAGCGCCCCAATCAACAAGTCAAAACTATTCTCCTTGGGCCTATCCATTTCAATACAAGGCTGAATATTTGCTTCAGCACGGTAAAACAAACTAATCATACGGTGATGAAATATATCAGCAAAATGTGCAAACGTAGGATCACTAAATTGCTGCTCTCGGCTCATCGCATGTTCTGTTAAGTGATAGGGTAATGCTCCCATAGGCCCAAATAAGCCAAACGATAAATTGAAAAGTTGATCTTTAGGGTTGTCTTCAGCAGCCGGAATAAAGTGGCTGAGCGGTGTATTAGCAAAGGCCATTGATGGTTTTTGCCTGAGAATGATATGCTCATCACTGGATTTATTAGCTTCACCTATTTTGGGTGATAATGCATACTTAGCATCAACAAACCTTAAAGTATTGAAAAGGCTAAAGCCTGCGGAGTCGGCTGTTATTTGTTCAAAAAAATTCATAATATCGGTTGGCCTCCTGTTTTAGCTGGCCAAGTATGGATTTTACCGCGACGAGTAGAAATTAAACTAGTCTGAGTGAAGCTATTGATCGATACATATTTAGAAAAAAACCTTTCCAGTACAGCCCCTAATAAATAAGCTCCTTGTCCCTCGAATCCACTTTCATCAATTTCTACCTCAATCTCTAATCCCCGGCAATAGGACACCTTATCGGAAAACATTAATTGGCGGTTAATAGGCTTTGAGCGAATAGTTTTAATGGCCTCAATTTGCTTATCGATGCTTGAGTTTTGACCATTAGAATACAAGCGTAATAATTGCCTGATCTTATCTGCTCCTTCGTCAGTATCACAAAGTGATAAATAATTTAATGAAAGGTGATTAACAAACCTCCAACTTATTTCAGAGGGGGCTCTTGCTTGTATTGGTGTAGAAGGACCAGTGATAACCTTGATACTTTCAATGGGTGCGCCTGTTTCTAAGGTGAAATCGGTATCACCTCGGCCTACAGGCATGTGGAGAGGTAAGTCACGATTCGTGCATAACAGATCAATCCCTAGCTGCTTTAAGTCAAACTGATAAGGGGCGTTATTACTATCCACTATGGATAAGTGGATTTCACTACCAAGGTAGCTATTCGATCGTGCACCGAATCGCTTCTGCTGACTAGAATGCTGTCTAGGTTTTCTAATGGTGGTATAGAAACCAGAACTAATGTGATCTTGAGAGTGTTCTTTATGCCCATAAAATGGTAGGAAAGATTGTGTCGTTTGCGCACCACTTTTATAGCCGCTAACCCCTACTACTTGATAAATTTCAAAGTCCATCGGGCGTGTTCGATCTGGACTTACATGGTACTGATACTCCCCCTTCTCTAGCCTTATACGTTCACTATTTTTATTAAACAAATTAATGCTAGGCGTACAAAATAACTTGAATTGATCTTTAGTTGTCAAGGGCGTGAGTTCAGGATATGACTTATCTAATAAAATTGTTATTTCAATATCAGTGGTAGAGAGACTTTCTATAGCACTTTGTAATCCCGCTAACTTAAAGAATAAGAATCGCTTAGGGAAGGTAAAGTATTCTTGTAATAAACGATAACCTTGAAATGATCTGTTTGGGTAGGGTAATAATGCTTCATCGTCGTCAAAGCCTGATTGGCCTATATGATCTGAATTGAAGTAGTATCCTTGGCTTTCAGGCTTTGCTTTATCTTTAATGATAAAACCCATGCCATTAGCAAATATTTGTTCATACAGTCGCATTGGTAGATCATCTTCCCCAGCAATATGCAGGACTAGCTCATCTAGCGGCAATTGAGAAAAAAGAATGCCAGGCTGTGTTGATAGCTGCAGCCTTAGGCCTGCTTTGCATTGATCAGGTGCGTGCCAACCTGCGGCAGCTAAAGCAGAATTACTAGAATAATAATTTACGCCTGAGAGTTCTATTGGCCAAAGAGTAACTGCTTGGGTTGTTCGAAACTGGCAAGGTGTTGCTTGTTTATCATTACCGATTCGACTCCACATTTGAGTATGAGAAGGTAAATCGAAACCAGAAAGTAATGACCCCTCACCTGAGATGGGATAGAACTGAACTATAGCACAGGACGGAGTTTGTGCTTGATAATGTGGATAAATAATGTTCATTAACTGTTGTGTTAGCTCTGGATGTTTTGCATCAAGCTTCAGTTGAACACGCGCAGCCATATAGGCAAAACCTTCTAATAATCGTTCTACATACGGGTCTGCAACTTCAAGAGTTTCAATGCCAAGACGACCGGCTATTTTTGGATATTGTTGGCTGAATTCGTTAGCCGTTTCTCTAATATGTCGAAGTTCATTATTATAATACTTTAAAAAATTTTCGTTCACTGTGCTTAGCTCACAACTGGTTAGTTAGTTTGTACAACGTTGACACTGCCTGTTTCTAGGTCTATTTCAGTTTTCAACATTAGCATTAGTGGAATTGGAATCGCCCATATCTGACCTTCAATCCTGAAAACAATGGCATGTTTACTGGATTTCTCAGTATCGCGAGTCATGCTAACTTTTAAAGTATCTTTGAGGATTCTTGGTTCATAATTTATTAAGGCTTGACGTATTTTTCTTTCAGCTTGGTGAATATCAATGTTGTGCATTGAGAAACCTGTTAATCCGGAAACGCCATAATTAACGACAGAGCTTTTTACTTCACTATAGTTCCCTAGATCTGTATTACCCTCCATGTAATGAGTATTAAGTAGATGGCTAATGTCGCGTATCACACAATCGCGTAATTTTGAGATATTCATAACGCGTTTATCCCGAGATTCATTAAGTTGCTCTGGGTTGTCATCGATTAGGCGGTCTAGCAGAGATGGTTGCAGGTTCTCGCGGGTATTGCTATTTAATGTCACTATCATTCCTTAACGGTATTCATTAAAAAGTATTAGTTTTTTTACTATTTATTAGTGGTAATGACCTACTTTTATGGCAAGTTTATTACCTATTAATAAGCCAATAAGAGCGTTCAAAAAACTTTCAAATATAGTATCATTAAAAAATTATTGTTAGCTAAAAAAATAAATATTTATTTATCGTTCTTAACGAATTTTCCAAGGAAGGAATAGAAAATGAGCTTTTTTGATAATCGCGAAATCGAAATCTTTGCTAGTAACTCTATTGGCAGCTTTGATGACGATTTATTGTTATTAGAGTTCAATAGTGATGAATCATTTAATGCGCTTTTCCAACACCGCCTTATTACTCTGTGTAAAAATAATGACCTAGAATTGAAGTCACTATTAGGTACGACGATTACTGTAAAAGTGCAGGGGCATCATCTGATTGGAGCTAAATATTTTCATGGCCATGTTATGGCAATTAGCCATCGTGGATGGCAGGGGCGATATGCAAAATATGAAATTGAACTGGCACCTTGGTATAGCTTTCTTGATAAAACCAAAGATTGTCGAATATTTCAAAATCAAAGCATCGTCGATATCGCCACGACTATCTTTGATGAAAATGGGTTTTCCGATTATAAGGTGAATCTAAGTGATACTTACGCGCCTATAGAATATTGTGTACAGTACCGTGAAACAGACATGAACTTTGTTAATCGCCTATTAGAGCAAGAGGGAATATATTACCATTTTGAACAGTTAGAAGATAAGCACATTATGGTACTTAGTGATTCTCCGAGTGCCCATGAGGTAATCCCTGGTTGTCTTGATTTGCCTTTTTATCCGCCCGGCTCTGTAGTTCGAGATGAAAGCTATATTGAATCTTGGAGCAATAATGTTGCTGTCGGCTCGGGCAGTTTCGCTTTAAATGCTTTTGATTTTGAGAAACCAAGAGCGGGCTTGGAAACGAATATCGCAATTAGCCAAGCTCATGAACATGCTGATATGGAAGTCTATGACTATCAACATAGCTATACCCAGCGTGATGATGGTACTCGTTACGCACAGCTGCGCATGGAACAGCTTCACTGTGCTACGCAATCCTTCCATGGAATTAGTAATTGTCCTTATTTATATGCCGGTGGTTTATTTAATATATCTAAACACCCAGTTGATACCAATAATGGTGAGTACTTATTAACCAAGGTTTATTATTATATATCGACAGGTCAGTATGAAAGTGGCGAGCAGCAAAATGTACAAATGGAGGTACGTTTTTCTTGCATGCCAAGTCAGACCCAATATAGACCACCACTTTACGCCTCCACTCCGATCATCGCAGGCCATCAAACAGCCATAGTGGTTGGACCTGAAGGGGAAGAAATTTGGACAGATGAATACGGCCGCGTGAAATTACATTTTCATTGGGATCGATACAGCGAAAGAAACGAAAGCAGTTCATGTTGGGTTCGAGTTTCGCAAATATGGGCTGGCGGTAATTGGGGGTCGATATTCACTCCAAGAATAGGGCAAGAAGTCATCGTTGATTTTATTGAGGGGAATCCTGATAAGCCGATTATTGTCGGTCGAGTCTATAACGCCGACAATATGCCTCCTTATGCGCTACCTGAAAACCAAAACCAAAGTGGTATTAAAACACGTAGTACTAAAGGCGGCTCGGTAGAAACTTTTAATGAATTACGTTTTGACGATACACTCGGGGCTGAAACACTAACCATTCATGCCGAAAAAGATCACAACCTCAGTGTCGAAAACGACGAAAATCACTTTGTCGGTAATGATCGTACTGATGAGGTCATTAATGATGAAACCATTACCATTGGTCATAATCGTAGTGAAAAAGTAGGTAACGATGAAGTCATTGATATCGTCAACGATCGCGCTCAAACGGTTGGTAACGATGAGAATCTAACGGTTAATAATAACCGCACACATACTATCGCAACTGACGAAACATTATCTGTTGGCAATAACCGTTTAACTGATATCGCGACCGACGATACCACTAATATTGGTGCTAATTACACCCTAACTATTGGCGCAGATGAGCAGCGTGATATAGCTGCAAATCGAACAACTTCGATTGGTACTGCAGAAACGTTAGATGTTGGTAAAACAATTACCGTTCAGGCAGGTGATGAAATTGTCTTTAAAGCGGGCTCAGCCCAATTAACCATGAGCAAAAATGGCGACATTTCAATTAAAGGTGCGAACATAACAGTAGAAGGTTCGGGTAATGTCATTATTAAAGGCAGCAAGGTTCAGCAGAACTAGTTGTTAATACAAGGAATGTAGGAAGTAATAATGACTGATATCTATAAAGGGGCAAGCGGTAAAAATCGCTACCTAATTATGACGGAACAGGATGCCCGTCAAAGAATAAACTGTGAACCTAATCTTAATTTTTATCGATGCGAACAGTTGGGTGAATTCGATGCGGTATTAAGCAACCTACCAATTCGCCCTAAAATTGAGCTGTGCCATAAACTTCAAATTGGTGCATGGACTTATGATAGCTTTTTGCTTGATCAATTTAAAGCCAGTATTTTACAAATGTATCATACAGGGTTATCTCACTATACCGATCCTGATAATAAAATTACTGAAAATGCAGAAAATATCTTTTATCTTGCACCGGCAATTTATGGAATAGAGTACCCTGGAATTAAGTATTACAACTTAACTTATAATCAAGAGGCTTCTAAGCAATATATTGAACGCTTTAAACTAGATGAAATGAAAGCGCAGCAGTTGATTACTAGTTTTTATCGAAATACGGGGAATATGTATAAAGGTGGTGCTCCAATGTTTCCATTGCCAGAGCACTATAAGGATCACCTAATAAAAATGTTGGTAGAGGGCGAAGCAATCATCATTGAAAAGGCTAAGTCACTATTTGTGCCTTTTGAAGAAGTGATATCTTCAGCTGTTGGAGTATGTGTATTAAAATCGAATAAGTTGGATGAAAGCTGTCAGCCGATTGAAGTCTTTATTATTAAATGTGAGCATTTTGGAAAAGGGCGTAAGTTTCAAT
>CAXIBC010000022.1:0-35265 GCA_964022115.1 uncultured Oleispira sp.
TAACCTTGCCAAGGTTGGGGTCGGGAGTTCGAGTCTCCTTTTCCGCTCCAAATTCAAAAAGTCGCTTCAGGTATCTGAAGCGGCTTTTTTTATGCCTGTCGTTTATGGTTAGATAGAATAAGCATAAAAAAGCCCCATTGAGCTTTCGCGTTGGGGCTAGTTATAAGGCGTATTTGAGCTATAAATTATTTGAAAATTTGTTCCCGTGACAAGGTGTAGTTAAAAGGTACATTGCGTAGCATGGCTTCTGCCATGGCGTCATCAAGCATTTGATATTTCTCGATTTCTTCGTCGGGCATAAAGTGTAAGCAGTCACCGCCAAAAAACCAAAGCAGGTCGCGGTGAATGGCAGGGGCAAGCTCAGGGTTATGGGTCAAAAAACGATGCAGCCATTGCTGGCCTTCAAAGATGGCTGAATCATACTGTTGCGCTGATGGGTCTTTTAAAGTCTCAATCAGCTGGCCAAGTTGTTGTAGAATGGTATTTTCTTGATTGTATTCTTGATCTGATTGTTCCAATTTAGCCAGCTGGGTTGCTAGCTGGTTTAATAATTCTACATGGTAGGCGAGCCGTTGGTTCATTTTTTCTACTCTTTTGGTTCTATCTAAATAATTGGGTCTATCTAAATAAATAGGTTATCGATAAAGGTTTAATATGACTGCTGCATTATCCATCCAAGGACTAGAGAAAGTCTATGGCAATGGCTTTAAAGCGTTAAAAGGAATTGATTTAACCGTCAAGCAGGGGGATTTCTTTGCCTTGCTTGGGCCAAATGGTGCGGGTAAGTCGACGACCTTGGGTATTGTCTCCTCTTTGGTGCAAAAAACTTCCGGTAGTGTCTCTATCATGGGTCATGATCTTGTATCCGATACGTTTGCGGCCAAGCAGTGTTTAGGTGTTGTGCCACAGGAATTCAACTTTAACCAGTTTGAGAAGGTCTATGACATTGTCATTACGCAGGCGGGTTATTACGGTTTGACTGGCAAAGATGTGGTGGTCCATGCAGAGATGTTATTACGGGCGTTGGATCTATGGGATAAGCGCAATGAGCCCTCAAGGATGCTTTCTGGAGGTATGAAGCGCCGGTTGATGATTGCTCGAGCCTTGATCCATAAACCACAAATCTTAATCTTGGATGAGCCAACCGCAGGGGTGGATATCGAATTGCGCCGCTCGATGTGGGAGTTTATGAAAAAACTCAATACCGAAGGCACGACCATTATCTTGACTACGCATTATTTGGAAGAAGCAGAGCAGCTGTGTAAAAATATTGCGATTATCAATAAAGGTGAAATTGTCACTAATACCAGTGTGAAAGGGCTGTTAAGCCAGCTGAAAACAGAAACCTTTGTATTGGATGTTGAGGGGGATTTAGACCAGCTGCCAGAACTGGTGGATTATCAATGGCATCGCCTTGAGGGTGATCACCTAGAGGTTACCGTAGATAAGGGTCAAGGCTTGAATGGTGTCTTTAGTGCCTTATCGAACGCTAATATTCGGGTATTGAGCATGCGCACCAAAGCCAACCGCTTAGAAGAACTCTTTGTTAACCTGGTTCAAGGTGATAATGAAGCTACCAAACAGCAGGGTAACGAGGTCTAGTATGGGACAAAATATGAATGCAGTAGAAAACAATCAGCCCATCAAGCGCAGTATACTTGCTATACAGTGGGTTGCTTTTAGCACGATTGTTATAAAAGAGGTGCGTCGTTTTATGCGTATCTGGCAGCAAACCTTATTGCCTCCTGCGATTACTATGACATTGTATTTTATTATATTTGGTAATCTCATCGGCTCGCGCATCGGGAAAATGGATGGCGTTGATTATATGTCGTTCATTGTTCCGGGTTTGATCATGATGAGTATCATTACGAATGCCTATGGCAATGTAGCGTCTTCATTCTTTGGCAATAAGTTTCAGCGTTCAATAGAAGAGTTAATGGTATCCCCTGTTTATCCTTCCGTTATTTTGGCAGGTTATGTTATGGGTGGGGTCGCCCGGGGGGTGATGGTAGGTATCATTGTAACCTTGTTATCACTGTATTTTACCGACTTGCAGCTGCATAACTTGCTGGTGGTGATTGTGGTGACGATAATGTCGGCAATCCTGTTTGCCTTAGGTGGTTTTATTAATGCTATCTTTGCGTCAAAGTTTGATGATATTGCGATCATTCCAACCTTTATCATTACACCATTGACCTATTTGGGTGGGGTATTTTATTCAATTTCATTATTGCCTGAATTTTGGCAAGATGTTTCAAAATTAAACCCTATCCTTTATATGGTTAATAGTTTTCGCTATGGCATCTTGGGCATCTCTGATGTCAGTGTGGCCGTGGCGATTACTATGTTAATGGTTTTTATTATATTGCTCGCGAGTATCTGTGTGTGGTTATTAAAGCGCGGTACCGGTATGCGCAGCTAGTAAGTTATTGAATGCAGTTGTAATAAGTTTAAAGCGTTATTTAAGAGAATTAAGGTAGAGTTATGGCATCGGTACATAGTGAAAATAATCCATTAGGTAAAAGCTCAGCGTATATAGATAGCTATAATCCGACCCTGTTATTTCCAATTTCCCGTGCTGAAAGTTGGAAGGCGGTTGGTATTGAGCGTGAGTCTTTGCCTTTTTATGGCGAGGACGTATGGAATGGTTATGAGATCTCTTGGTTGAACGATAAGGGGATTCCTCAAGTTGCAATGGCAGAATTTCGCCTGCCTGCAAGCAGCCCTTTCTTAATAGAATCGAAGTCATTTAAGTTGTATTTGAATTCTTATAACCAGACTAAGTTTGCCAATGTGACTATGGTAGAGCAGCGAATGGAAAAGGACTTGTCTGCGGCGGCTGGCGCTGGGGTTAGGGTCAGAATCTTGCCCTTGCAGCATCGCTTTCCTAGCGAGCCTAAATCTGTATGCATCGATGGGCTTGATATTGAAATGGATAAATACGAGCTGGATGCCGAGGTGCTGGCGCTAGCGACAGGTGGGGAAGCGGGGCAGTTTGAGGGCTGTTTAGTCAGTCATTTGTTGAAATCAAACTGCCCAGTCACAGGTCAGCCAGATTGGGGGTCTATCTTTATTGAGTATAAGGGTGCCCATATTGACGAGAAGTCATTATTAACCTATCTCGTCTCTCTGAGAACCCATCAAGATTTTCATGAGCAATGTGTTGAACGTACCTTTTGGGATATCTGGACGCGTTGTAAACCAGAATCGCTGACTGTTTATGCTCGCTACGTGCGTCGTGGTGGCTTGGATATCAACCCCATGCGCAGCTCTGATCCAGCTAAGCGAGCACTTAACTTTAGAACGATTCGTCAATAATAGCGGTCTAAGCGATTATTTTATCGCGGATCTTTTTCGCCGCGCTTTCTAGGGCATCGGCAATTCGATCTTTGTCGTAGCTTTTTACTTTCTGAGTATCTAGGTAGAGAGAAAACCCCTCGGAGTCGTGCTCAATAAAGCTCGGGTTAGAGCCAAGATCACGACGAAAATCAATGACTTGATAAGTATCGACTGGCTGAGAAAATCCCTTCATCTCAACCTTGCCTTTTTGGCGGCACATGATTTTGTCTTTTACCAAATTATAGGTTTCGGTAGAGATTAAAATCTCCCCCGCTTCAGCGTTACTTTCTAAGCGACTCGCTAGGTTCACTTCTTGGCCGATAATCGTATAATCCATGCGATTTTCGGTACCAAAGTTACCCACAGTGCAGTAACCGGTATTGATTCCCATGCGAATTTGCAAAGGCGTTTTGATGCCTTGCTCTATCCATTTCTTGCGCAATACCTGCATGTGGCGGCGCATATCAATGGCCATGGCCAAGCAGGCTAGAGCATCTCGCTTGGTGCCACTAGATTTTGGGTCGCCAAAGAATACCATTACACTATCACCAATAAATTTATCTATGGTGCCCCCGTGTTTTAACGCAACTTTCGACATTTCGGTTAAATAGGTATTGAGAACATCGGTCAGACTTTCTGCTTCCATTTGTTCTGATAAAGCGGTGAAGCCGACAATATCGGAAAAGAAAACCACTAATTTTTTACGTTGAGTTTCTAAGCGAACTTCTTTGCGGCCAGAGAAAATAGACTCCCAAATTTGTGGCGAGATATATTTCGAAACTTTATGAGACAGTTGTTGGAAGCGTTCTAGCTGGCCTTGGAATTTTCGCTTTAAGCGCATTAAATCTCGAGCTTGGCGGTGTGAGTTGAAAGCGGTAACCGCTAGGTGCATGCCGACGCCGAGGGCTGCAGCGATAAATACGGCGTTAGGGATATCCTTGGCTTGAGTGAAACCAAAGCCGAGCACCCCGATGGCCGCGCCAATAAACAGAGAAATCACGCAAAAAGTCCATGCGGTAATACTGCCTACCACGATGAAACTGGTATTGATCATGATCAGAAATAATAAGGTTAGCTCTAGAGGAAAGCCGATGAGGGAAAGCATAAGACCACAGAGTATAGCGTCGCCATGAATTAACATTTGGCGAGTTCCATAAGGGTGGCGAGTACGAATAGAGCGGGTAATAAATTGCAGTAGATGGGGGTAGATTAGGGCAAAGAGCCCTACCCAGAGGATATTATTGGAAAAATAGCCAATAAAGGTGCCTATTATTAATGTGATACCAGCCGCAGCATAACCGAGTACGCGTGCGATGTAATCCTGCATGGGCAAGCTGGTTTCGCTGAAATCAGGGATGTTGCTCTCTTTACTCATAACGTCTATGTCGAATAATTTGGCTCCTATTTATCCTTATTCAGTGAAAATAGGCAAGTAGAGAGATTGATTTTTTCGTGCTATCTCGTATTACTTAAGCTTAAAATAACGTCATTGATCATTATTAAAGTTGTAGAAATATATTATATGGATGCCTTAACCGCTATCAGTCAACGTGTATCAGTGGCTCAATTAACTGGCCCAGGTCCGAATCAGCAACAACTAGTGCAGATATATCAGGCTGCTTTTAGAGCTCCTGACCATGCTTGGATGCGCCCTTGGCGCTACCTGACGATTAAAGGCCAAGGGTTGCAGAAGTTAGGTGAGGTATTCGCTCAGGCGGGGATTAACGCCGACGCTGGGTTAACGGCAGAGAAGATCGCCAAACTAAAGCACATGCCGCAGCGAGCGCCTATGATGATTGTCGCTATTGCCAATATTCAACCTCATGCTAAGGTGCCAGCGATTGAACAGCGCTTAGCGGTTGCTGCGGGTATTCAAAATATGCTCACGGCGGCTTACGCGTTGGGGTTAGGGGCGATTTGGCGTACCGGTGATATGGCTTATAACCCAGATGTAATGGCTGCACTTGGTCTGCAAGATAATGAGGAAATCTTAGGCTTTATTTATTTGGGGCATGTTAATTGTAAGTTAAAGCAGCCCCCGGTAATGGCGTTAGAGGATTATGTGCAAGATTGGCCGAGCAATGACCGCTAGTAGCATTATTTACGACAATACCGTTAAAAACAGACAAATTCCTTTAAAAACAAAAGTTTAGACTAAATATTTGGCACTATCTGGCCTTCTGGGGGTTGACGCTAAATAGTTGGCTGCGTATAGTACGCGCCTCTGCAGACGATGCAGCTAGTCGAAGTATTTAATCCTTCGCTAGGTAAAGGTGAGGTGGCCGAGTGGCTGAAGGCGCACGCCTGGAAAGCGTGTAACGGGCAACTGTTCGAGAGTTCGAATCTCTCCCTCACCGCCACTTATTTATAAAACCCGAAGCATTCTATTAGAGAAGTTCGGGTTTTTTTATGCCTAGGATTTAATCACCCCGATCATTCAGGGGTGAATGGTTTCACGACTTTAGGGTCTTTAGCAGCTTGCTGCTGCACTGCTCGAATCTTTTTGTCGGTATTCCAACGCCAGAAACCCGCTAACAAAGCGCCACTGATATTGTGCCAGATGCTGAATATGGCGCCTGGTAATGCGGCGAGTGGGCCAAAATATTTTAAGGCTAGAGCCACCCCCAAACCTGAGTTTTGCATACCGATTTCGATCGCTAAAGTGCGACAAGTTACTTCCGTTTGCTGAGTGAGCTTACCCGCGGCATAACCAATGATTAACCCAATGATGTTATGTAAGGCAATGGCGGCAAAGAGTGCATAACCTAGGCTAGCAACCTCATCGGCATTAAGTGCAACAATAATGGCAATGATTAATAAAATAAGGCTACTCGCTAAGTCCGCCAGATAGGGGTTAATTTTTCTGGCAAAAGCAGGTAAGAAGTGAGTAATGAGTAGGCCGGCAATAATAGGAAGCAGTACTATTTGAATGATACTGAATAAAATCCCTAGGCTATCAACCTGAATTATCTCGCCCGCGGCAATACTGATAATCCAAGGGGTCGCGACCACACCCCATACGGTCGAGGCCAGCGTCATACTGACCGATAAAGCCACATCACCTCGGGCTAAGAAGGTCATGACATTAGAGGCAGTACCGCCAGCACAAGCCCCCACAACCAGCATGCCAATGGTTAGCTCATCGGACAAAGAAAATACCTTGGCCAGCACTATGGCTGCTAAAGGCATAACGCTAAATTGCACTATGATGGCGAGGGCGATGGGCTGAGGGTTGTTCCAAACCCGTTTGAAATCCGCTAAGCGTAACGTGAGCCCCATACAAAACATGATCATCGCCAATAAGGGGATAATCGAGTCTCGCCAGCTTATTAAGGGGGCTGGGTCATGGTACGCAAGCAGAGTGACTATTATTGCAAGAATCGGAAATAAACGACTGACAGAAAACATGAAGCGCTCAAGGGTTAATTTAACAAGCCATCATTGTAGCCTAAAGCGGACAATAGTAATAAAAACCTAGTTATTTTTAGATCAGTCACGGCTGAGTTAAGTCATTCGTGGGGTAAGCTTTGAGCGTGACGAAAACTATTGACTAAGGTTTCGGCCAATAATTTATTCATCATATCGATTTGCTCAAGTGTGCAATAAGGTGAATCACAATAACTCAATACGGTCTCAACTAAGCTGTGTAAGCCAGGAATGTAAGGTGAGATAGACTGAGAGGCATAATAAGGATCAAGCTGATATTGCTCAGCAATATTGTGTAATAAGCGGGCGAGGAAGAGCTCACTCTCTTTAAGCCCGTATTGAGTTTCCACGCATCCGTCTAGCATATTGTTTCCTAGATTATTAGGCTTGCTAGGTCGGCAGCGGTATTGAGGGAATATTAAGATATTATCATCTTTCATAATTCACTCCTGCTAGTATCTCTAATATTTACCCTAGCACGATGAATAATTGGATTGATAGAAAAAAGCCGTATTTCATAACCAAATGGTCTTAGCAGTGGGCTATTAAAGAATTAAGTTTTCAGCCTCTCAAGGCTAGAGTATCGGGGATAATAACCTAGCGGCCTTAGTCGCTAAGCGCAGGAGCAGAGGGCTATCTTTGGGGTACGCTAGGCTATGACTAAAATCTTCTCGCAGCATAGCCTCGACTTGATTCGCCATGTCTAGGCATTCAATCAAGGCATTAAGCTCGAAATTGATACGCAGCGAGCGGTTATCTAGGTTGGCACTGCCTATGTAGCTTAGATGGTTATCGATGAGCATGACTTTTTGATGCATAAAGCCAGCTTGGTATTGGTAGAAGCGAATGCCGAGTGGGCTTAATTCATCAACGTAACTGCGAGCGGCTAAAGCGATTAAAGGGTTGTCGGTTTTTTCCGGTAATAAAATGCGAATATCCAACCCTTTAAGCGCAGCCAGCTGCAAGGCGCAGGTGACCGTTTGATCGGGAACAAAATAAGGCGTTGCTATCCAGATTCTGTTTTTCGCGGATTGAATCAGATGAACAAAGCTCAGGCTCATGGTTTCTAAGTTATCCGCTGGACCACCAGGGATGATAAGTACCTTAGTATTTTTAGTGCTGCGATAAGCTTGCCAATTTAGCTCTAACATCTGGTGCTGCGCCCAATACCAGTCTTCAACAAAGGATAACTGCGCGGCTAGGGTGGCTGGGCCATCAATTTGCAAGTGGGTATCACGCCATAAGCCGAGTTTAGAATCTCGACTTAAATATTCATCCCCTATGTTATGACCACCAATAAAGCAGGTTTCACTATCGATAATGATGAGTTTTCTATGGTTACGAAAGTTAAGCTGTAAGCGGCGTTTAATTTGCAAGCGATTAAAGCGACTGCATTGAACCCCTGCATCTTGCAGTTCGTGAATAAAACTCTGCGTTAATCCTGAACTGCCAATTTCGTCGTATAAAAAATAAATTTTAACCCCACGCTGAGCTTGTTTGATTAATGCTTGCTGTAAGCGGCGACCAAGATCATCGTCATTGATCAGGTAAAACTGTATTAATATGGTCTGCTGAGCACTATCGAGGGCTTGAAAAATATGGGTAAAGGTTTTTTCGCCGTTAATTAATAACTGAACGTAGTTATCTTCACTTTGCGGTAAACGGGATAAAGCTTCTAAGGGGATGACGACGGCGGATTTGTCACTGCTGATATATGGGCGGGTGCATAAGGCTTGTTGTTGGCTTTGTACTTGCTCTAATGCTTGCAGGCCAGCTTTACGTGCTTTTTTGTAGCCATGAAATTTACGACTGCCGAAGAATAAATATAGCGGAAAGGCAATAAACGGAATAAAAGTGAGGGTAGTAACCCAAGCAAGGGTGCCTTGGGAAGTGCGTCCATTCCAAATGGCATCGATGGCGGCCAGCAACCCGCATAGGTAGATAAAGATTGGCCAGCCCCAATTGTTGCCGTCAATCCAAAACTCAGCAGTCATCCAAGCCAAGGTTGGCCCTCTCTCATAATTAACCTGATTCAGTATAGGTTAGTCAGAGGTTGGAGCCAACAAATGGGCTGTGGCTTATTTGCCGATTAAGCGCAGAAACTCACTACGAGTTGCAGGGGACTCTCTAAACGATCCCAGCATGACAGAGCTGGACATAGAAGAATTTTGCTTCTCAACGCCTCGCATCATCATACACATATGGCGCGCTTCAACGACAACAGCCACGCCGCGAGCGCCAGTGACTTGTTGCACCGCTTCGGCAATTTGCTTGGTTAGGTTTTCTTGAATCTGTAAGCGACGGGCAAACATATCGGTAATACGAGCAAATTTAGATAAGCCTAATACATTACCGTTGGGCAGGTAGCCAATATGTACTTTACCAATGAAAGGTAGCATGTGATGTTCGCACATAGAATACATCTCTATGTCACTGATCACGACCATCTCGTCATTATCGCTAGCAAATACCGCATTATTCACGATCTCTTCTAAAGACTGATCATAGCCGCTGGTTAAAAATTGCATGGCTTTGGCGGCACGTTTAGGGGTATCTAATAACCCTTCACGGTTAACGTCTTCCCCAAGTTCGGTAATCACTTGTGAGTAAAGATCAGACAGCGCTTTCATCGCTTCTCCAGAATAAAATGATATGGCATAGCATAATGCCCGCGCATTTTACGCAATAATCAAATAATGTTAAAGGATTGGTAGGGGGCAATACGCTGACAAGCACTTAAAAAAACCTTTTTATCGGTAATTTCGGCCGTCGTTAGCAATTTATGTTGCTTTGATGGCTGATTAAATTGCTTGAGTTCATATCCTAGTTGGGACAAAACAAAACATAAGCGCCGCGCGATAGCGTCTCCTGAGTCGACAAGATTCACCCTTGGGTATAGCTGTGAAATGTGTTTGCTTAATAAAGGGAAGTGGGTGCAACCTAACACCATTTGATCGATCTTAGTGGTTTGTAGGGGAGAGAGAATCTCAGCTAAAGCTTGTAGGTTTAATACCCCATGAAACCAATAATCTTCGGCTAACTTCACCAGCTCACTACTCCCTATGCGTGTGACGTGGCAATCTTGGCCATGATCGTTTATTAATTGATCAATGTAAGGTCTATCTATGGTGGCTGGGGTTGCTAATAAAGCAATGTGCTTAGAGTGGCTTAATTGTGCTGCGGTTTTAATCGCCGGCACTACCCCGATCACAGGAATCTTGAGAACCTCGCGTAAGGCGGGTAGTGCCAAAGTACTTGCAGTATTGCAAGCGATCACGAGGACATCGATCGCCTCTTGCGCACACGCTTTATGGCACAAGGAGACAATGCGTTCGATAAGCACATGATCGGGCTGAATCCCATAGGGAAATAATTGATTATCCATCAGGTAACAGCTGTCTAATCCGGGTAAAGCTAAGCGGATGTGTTGAAAAACACTAAACCCACCAACCCCAGAATCAAAAATTAACGCTTTTGCGTTCATAAGCGCTGATTTATTCCGCTTTAAAGGTCAGACTAAACATAACGGGTACGGTATAAGAAATCGACTTAAGGCCAGCAATCTCTGTCAGCTTATTGATGCCAGCTACTAGGTTGAAACTATTAGCATCAATCAATAAGGGAGTAATGCTACTAACCATAATGGTTTTATCTTTATTAGGGCTTATCATAACTTGGCAATGAGCAGCGACTTGTTCACCGTGTAATGAAATTTGGCCTTTTAGTTCAAATTGAGTCGCTTTACCTGCGTTTACCTGAGCTAATACCGTGGCAGGAATTTCAGTTTCAAAGCTCGCGCTACTAAAGCGCGCTAGGTCAAATAAATGCTCTCGCATTCGCTCGTCGCGAATCTCTATACGGGTATCAATACTGCTAAGATCAATCATCATCTTGCTATAACCAGACTCTTTAACCACGGCCTCAAATTTTTTGAAGTGATGTATCTCTGTGGTATGGGTATTTTTGCTGGTCAAAAAATGTACCGAAGATGGGTCTTGCAAAGTCCAATCGGCAAACGTTTTGCTAGAAAAAGCCAAAGTAGAAAAAGCCAAGCTTAGGGCCAAGGTAAAAATACGCATAAAGTTATCCTTTCTTATTATTAACATCAGTGTAGTTTTTTTAAGTTAGCAAATGGGTACTCTATGATCAATTGCGCTTCTTGTAATACACCCTCTTTATTTTCTTGTTCTAAGCGAAATCTTTGCTGGTCTTGTTGAAAGCGCTGTTTCTTCGTTAGTGCTTTATAAGCTTCTTTGATCGCCATGGTTTTACAATGATTGAAATGACTGTGCAGAGTACTAAACTCTTGCTGTTGCATAATATCTGTATCTAACGCGTCGGCTAAATGATGAATTCGCAATACGCCTTCGGTGATCTCACACTGTTCCGTGACTAAAGACTGAGCAATAAAACGTATATCAGCAATCAGGTTATTATTTCGTTTATCGAGGTTCTGCTGAGCGAGTGCTCGCTCGGACGCGTCTTTTTCTAAGGCCAGCTTTTGTTTATTCTTGATCTGTAAATGTAGGTATATGGCATAACTTGTGAGTGCGATAATGATTATACTGGCCAGTATAAAAAGAATAATTTTGGTGGTTGGCATGATTCGGTATCTTAGGTTGATATATTAGTTGGATATATTAAGAGGGTGAAGCTTTCTAAGTCGGCCATTTTACTCTGCTTCTGGTGCCCATGCTAGTTGATTACGGCCATTATTTTTAGCCTGATAAAGTGCTTGGTCGGCGGCATCGATCAGTGCTTTTGAATCGGCAAAACTTTTGCTGGGAGAAAATTGCGCAATACCGATACTCATAGTGACATAAGGAAGTGGAGCATTAGACGCATGCTCTATCTGACTGGCCTCAAGCCTTTCAAGTAATCGCTGAGCCTGCTCTTGAGCTTCAAACTTGTTCACTGATGGTAATATGATAGCGAACTCCTCACCGCCAAAGCGTGTTGATAATTCACCTGCACGATTGAAGGTCGATTGCAATATTCGTGCGACTTGCTGTAGACAGACATCCCCTTGTAAATGACCAAATTGATCGTTATAAAGTTTGAAGTGATCAATGTCACACATCAATAAGGTGAGAGTGCTATCGTGGCGCATTGCACGGTCAAATTCTTGTAATATACCATGGTCAAAGGCCCTGCGATTGGGCAATCCGGTAAGGGTATCTTGTAAGGCTTGTTGGGACAAAATCTGATTAACATGAAGCAGTTGTTGCTGGCTCTGTGTCAGTTCAAATTGAATGGCGTGGTTTTGAATGGCTGAGGTTAGGTTTTGACAGGTGAGCTGTAAGAATCTGAGCTTTTCTTCGTTTGAATTGATTATGGCAAGGGAATTGTAGAAGCAAGCAAAGCCTAAGCATTGGTCGCCCCTATGCAGTTTAATAGCGCTAAAGCCTTGGATATCAGTACGTTTTAACTCTTGATATAACTTTTTTGAAATAATGACCTTGTCTAGGTTGGCCAGCTGATAAATATCTTGATGGGTTAATTGTTTATTTATATAGCGAATTAACGCAGGATTTTTATCTCGAGTTAACTGCCTAGCTGCGAGATTCTGCTGGATAAAGTTATTTAGCGATTGCGTTTGATCCCGATCAAAATACAACATAGCGTGCTGGTGACCACTGATTAATGCGGCTTGGAGCAGTACTTCGCTGACATTTTTTTGAAAGTGTTTGCGACCGGCTAAATACAATAAATTTGATGAGCGTAATAACGTTTCGCTCAAGGCCGCCTTATTTGCGAGTAGTTTATTTTTGGCCTTAATTTTCTCTTCGCTGCGCTGAGCCATTAAAATTAACTGATGACGCCCCCAAGCATTGACTAATAATTGAGTCGCTAAATTAAGTAGCGATAAACCGGCATGATCGAGCTGGTGGCTAGGGTCAAGAATAGCAAAACCAATACAGCCAGCAAGGGTCTTTTGGTCACTGTAGATAGGGGTGATGCGAGTAGACAGAAATTCATTAGGTGATAACTGCTGAACGAGCTGATAAAGTGATTCATCTTGCTTTTTATCCTTGTCACTTAATGCGATTAGATCGTCTTGGGTAAGAGCATTATAGAATGTTGCGCTATCGGGAATATTAAAGCGCTCTGCAAAAGGCCGCATTAAACTAGGGGAGCGTCGCCATTCAGCCCACCGCTGGGCTTGAGAAGCATCCGCTGATAATTGCAAAATATAAGCGTGATCCAGCTTGAGAAAGAGTGATACCTGGTGTAACGCTGCTTCCATGGTTGAAAAGAAGGCCTCATTCGAGCAGCTTATTAATTCATTGCCATAACGATTCAAAATGTTTTCGAATTCAATGCGTTGATTAAGTGCCGCGGTACTGGTTGTAAAATCTTGGTATAAGCGAGTTAAGTAGGCTTCATGTTTTCTTAGATCTTGTATGGCGCCGATAAAGCGAATGTCATCATTTGAAGTATCTGCAGAAACGCTAATGGCCAGAGGGATGGCTAAGCCTGTTTTGTGCTTGCCGATAATCGTTTGCTTTAAATGCAGTTTCTGTACGGTGACCTTACCTTTATTACTCGCCCTTTTAAGGTAGCTAGGGTGGGCCTTCTTTTGGCTATTAGACATTAATAGAAGCAGTGGCTGATTGATGATTTCTGCTAATGAATAGCCAAATAAGTCCAGCGCTGAATTATCAATGGCTTTTATAAAGCCCTTGCTATCAATCACTATAACGCCGTCTATTGCAGGTACTTGGCTATCAGCCAGAATTTCCCTGACTCCACGCTGTCTCATAATAAACCTTTTCATACTCTGTCATTAATAATGGCTTTAAACTTAATAATCGCAAGTGAAGGGAGCTTTCTTTAGACAGAGGAATATCGTAGACGATAATATTTGGGCTATTAGATTAAAACGGTATTAAAAATTGGCTGGTTTTGGCATTTTTGAATAAATCAGCTAGTCTGAACGGATAACCATGGACGTTGGAAAGCGCAAATGAAGTTAGATAATCGCTGGCTTAAAGCCGATGGCAGTTTAAATGATTTACCTATAAATATTCATAGTAGAGATGATTGGCAAGTGATAGCAGACAGTGGCTGCTTTCCTATTTGCATTCAAATTGCTTGGCATAGTGAGGCTAGAGACGAAAGTAATGCGTTTCCTGCACAGCATGAAATGCAACAAATAGAGGTATTTCATCATCAGTTACAAGCCCAGATAGAACAGGCCGGTCATGCGGTTATTGCTATGGTCATAACCCATGATGGTATCAATCAATGGGTAATCTATAGTGATGATATCGAGCAGTTAAAGAGCGATCTTAATCAGCTGGTTGCCCCTGAGCAAGGCTTTCCTATTGAAATAGTCGCCGATGAAGATCCTGATTGGCAGACTTTCAAAAAAGTCTACCAAGCGATTCAATAATCCCACAGGGTCGAAAGCTTAAGGTTGCTCTTCCGCTTGCGGTGGTTGAGGGCGCTTACCTTTTTGCGCCAGTCGTTTTTTCTCTTCAATCTCAGCCTGTTTAGCCATTCTTTTTTGCGCGATTATAATCTCTTCTGCCGCTAACATCGCTGGTGTCTCTAGGCTTAATAAGCCAATCTTAGCTGAGCGAAACTCATGTAAAACAATTTCCGCGGCTTTGTGTAAATCAACCTTACCACCACTGCGTAAACAGCCGCGTTTACGGCCAACAACATCCAGTAGCTGTGCTCCCGTTTCTGCCAGCTCGGTTAATTTATAGCGTTTCTTGAGTGCTTCTGGGTAGGCCGATGCGAAGTACTCTAATGCATACATAGCGACATCTTCATACTCCATCGCCGTATTTTTAATCGCGCCACTGGTGGCTAAGCGATATCCGCTATGATAATTTTCAAATTTAGGCCATAAGATGCCTGGGGTATCGCTTAAAACTACGCCATTTTTTAAATCAATCATCTGTTGACGCTTAGTCACCGCAGGTTCGTCGCCAGTATTAGCAATATAGCGCCCAGCTAAAGCATTGATTAAGGTTGATTTGCCAACGTTAGGGATGCCCATAATCATCACGCGAATTGCTTTCTTTTGTTCAGCTTTATGGCTGACAATATTTTTAATTAACTGAATGAGCTTTTGGCTTTGCTTGCGTTCTTCGGCGACTAAAGCAATGGCGTGGGTATTAGGCTGTTGCTCAAAATGTGAAATCCACAATTTAGTGGTTTTCGGATCGGATAAATCTGCTTTATTCAATACCTTAATGCAAGGCTTACCTTCACGTAACTCATCAACCAGAGGGTTAGTACTGGAATAAGGTAGACGGGAATCCAATACTTCAATGACCAGATCAATATCTGGCATTGCTTCTTGAATTTGATTGCGGGCTTTGTTCATATGCCCTGGGAACCAATTAATGGCCATAAAATTATTTTTCCGCTATTGCGAGGGGGTGAATTAAGCGACTACCGAGTCTTGTACAGAGCTTACGCTATCCGAGTTTTGATCTTCGAATACCTGATTATTATCCGTATTAGCGTCTTCTGTCGCCATAGGGCTCAAAGTGCTAGCAGCGGGTATGGCAGTCGTGGTTGCAGCGGCTTTTTCGGCTTTCTTTGCGTCTTCTAATTCTTTAGCGCGCTTCTTTTCCGCTTTTGCTATGGTGCGTTCATGGCCGGACCAAATGTTGGGCTTGTGGTCAATCTCTTTTACGCCATTCTCTTCAGCGATTTCCAAGGCCATTGAATTAGCCATTTCATCAGCATCGCGGGCAATTAACTTACGCTCACCAGGCTCGAGTTGGGCCAATAAATCAATTAATGCGTGGCTTAATACATCTTTTGCTAAATCATCCCGAGATTTGCCAAATCGTTTAGCTATAGTGCTTAGCATAGCCAAATCATTTGCATCTAATTGTAAATTTAATGACGCGCGGGTTAAAGCTTGCGCTTTTTTCTCTTTCTCTTCGGTATAATAGCGGTCAATAAGGGCTTGGGTATTGGTCAGCTCAGAAGCAGGCATATTTCAAGGTCCGTTTCATAAAAATTAATTCATACACGATACCGAGTTTTATTCGGTGTGCAATAGATGGCGCTAGTATATCTGAGCCATCCAAAAGAGGCAGCTAGTTTTATGACAATCGATCAGAGTATTCGTAACAAGGTAGTACAAGAATTCACCCCACAAGAGGTTATTCTATTGAATGAAAGCCACATGCATGCGGGGCCAGCAGAGAATTCTCACTTTAATTTAACCTTAGTCAGCGAACAATTTGCCGGTAAGCGCCCAGTTGCGCGCCATCAAATGGTATACAAGGTATTAGCAGAAGAGTTAGCGGGAGAAGTGCATGCTTTAGCTTTGCATTTATTCACCCCAGAAGAGTGGAATAAAGCCGGAAATAGCAGTCAAGCATCACCTAACTGCCAAGGTAATCGTTAATTCTGGCCAGATTGTACCTACCCAATTAAGGGCAGAGCAGGTAAAGTGCCGCGCAATAATATAATAAATTTGGATAGAACCAATGCGACTATTGATCATTATGCTTTTCTCAGCTTTTTTTAACTTTTCTGCACTAGCGGCGACGACTGAGTGGGAATTAGATAAAGAAGAAGAAGACATTCAATTAAAAATTTATACCCGAGAAATTGAAGGTTCTAGCTTAAAAGAATTTAAGGGTGAAATGCTGGTCGAGACTAAATTGTCGACCCTTGTCGCACTCTTATTGGATGATAAAGCGGCTCCGCAGTGGATGCATCAGTGTGAAAAATTTGAAGTGCTTGAGCACGCGAATGAGCAAGAGGCCATTGTCTACTTTGTGAATGGCGCGCCTTGGCCTGTTAGTGACCGTGATGCGGTGGTTGCTTCTGAAGTGACACAAGACCCAGAAACCCTTGTTGTTACCTTTAAGTTGGCAGCGTTAAACGACTATCTACCTGAAAACGATGATTATGTTCGTATACCACGTATGAAGGGCTTTTGGTCATTTACACCTATGGCGGAAGGTAAAGTTTTAGTTCGCTACCAGATACATGCTGAGCCAGGTGGTAGTTTGCCAGCTTGGTTAGCGAATACTGTTGTTGTTGATACCCCTTATAATACTATGAGCAATATGCTAAAGATGCTAAAGCTAGAGAAGTATCAGCAAGCTGAAGTATCTTTTATCAAAAACCGTGACTAATGATTTAATGGCTATTTAGGCCATTGTCATTGATATGTCATAGAGATGTCATAAAACTGTAACAATTTTCCGATACCTTCCTGCGCCATACTTATTCATTATGGTGCAGTTTGGTATGTGGAAAAATTCCCCCTTCTTATTTCTAGCTAGCTTATTAATAAGCAGTCTCAGTATTATTTTACCTGTTACCGCTTGGGCTGAAGAAACCACAGACAAGGCCCATACCCTATTAACCATTCAAGGCTCCAATACCCTTGGTGCTAAGCTGGCCCCTGCATTAGTGAAAGGTTATCTGCAAGAGATGGGGGCGCGCAGAATTGAAATGGTTGATCATGTTGAAAATGAAAGCCAAATCTTTGCACAATTAAATGACGAGCTTATAAAGGTCTCTATTGCAGCGCATGGTAGTAGTACGGGTTTTAAGGCTCTGGAAGCATCCCAGGCTGACATCGCTGCCGCTTCGCGCCCAGCCAAGAAGCAAGAAATTGAGAATCTTAGCCCATTAACCCAGCTCACCAGCGCCGCCTCTGAGCATATTATTGGCATCGATGGCTTAGCCATTATTATTCACCCGCAAAATCCTATGCAGCAGCTAAGTGTGCAGCAAGTGGCGGCTATTTTTTCGGGAGCTATTAAAAACTGGTCTGAATTAGGGGGCCGTGTTGCTGAAATAAACCTCTATGCACGAGATGACCAATCGGGCACTTGGGATAGTTTCAAGCGTATGGTACTAGGCAATTCAACCCTAGCGGCTAAAGCGCAGCGTTTTGAGGCTAATGATGAGCTATCTGACCGGGTCAGTAGCGACGTTAATGGTATTGGCTTTGTCGGTTTACCCTCAGTGCGCCGAGCTAAGTTAGTCGCCATCGCGGATGGCTTTGCTAAAGCTCTGGAGCCGACCCGCCTGAGTATTGCTACGGAAGATTATGCCTTGTCTCGCCGCTTGTATTTTTATACCGACGATGAACCGAATAATCCACATGTGCAATCATTTATTAAATTTACGTTAAGTTCTAAAGGGCAACAAATTGTTGCGGCGAATGGCTTTATTTCTCAGCATATCAATATCGTCGAGCCGGTTGGGTTTGAGGATTTACCCCTTGATTTTCAGCAACTAACCGAGCAAGGGCAGCGCTTAACGGTTAATTTCCGCTTTAAAGAAGGCAGCGCTAAGTTAGATAATCGAGCGCTACGAGACATTGAGAGATTGGTGCAATTTAGCCAGACTCAAGCTGGTAAAAAGTTGCTTTTAATTGGGTTTGGCGATCAAAAAAGGTCCCAAAAAAGGTCACAGCTATTATCGAAATTACGTGCCATGGCGGTCAGGAGAGAGTTGGTTAAGCAGGGGATATACCCTAAATTCAGTTACGGCTATGGTGAGCAGCTGCCCGTGGCTTCAAATTTAACCGAAGCCGGTCGTTTTAAAAATCGCCGTGTTGAAGTATGGCTGAGCGATGTTGATTAATCTGAAATCTGCTAAATAAACCCTAATAACGCCCTGACAGGTGGCCTAGAGCATCTACACTAAAGGAGAATACTGGCACAGTTTAAGAGGTGCACCTATGCCAACCATTGTCACTAGCAGTCAGCAAGGAAATCATCTTGATATCGCGATTATGGGGCGTTTTGATTTTTCAATCTTAAAAGACTTTCGTAATGCTTATACTAAGAATACCCACACACCTATTCTAGCCATATCGATTGATATGAGCCGATCTGAGCATCTGGATAGTTCAGGTATGGGGCTTTTATTAACGATGAAAAAAGAGTTGAGGCTGAACGTTAGCAGTATTGAATTAAACAATTGTCGCCCACATATTCGAGATGCCTTAATGGCCGCTCGCTTAGACCACTTTTTTAAGATCAATTAATTGTGCGGATTCTGGTTGTAGACGACTTAGAAGCCAACCGGATCTTATTAGCCCACCTCATTGAGCAAATGGGTCATGTGGCAATGTCTTGTAGTAGTGCCGAGCAAGGGCTTAGTGCGTATAAAACCCACGGTGCAGATCTGATATTCATGGATGTGGTGATGCCGGGTATTGATGGTTATGTCGCGGCGCAGCAATTGAAGGCAGAGATTGGTGAATACTTTGTACCGATTATTTTTATTACCGCTTTACAAGATGAAGATGCGTTAGTTCGTTGTTTGGAATTTGGTGATGATTATCTTGTGCGTCCATTTAATCAAATCATGTTTAATGCAAAAATCATCGCTCACCTTCGCACGATAAACTTACACCGTAAAACGCAACAACAGCACCAAGAACTGACTTACTTGCATTCACGCTTAATGCAAGAGCAGGAGATGGCGCAGCACGTATTTGACCATGCAACTCAGGTCAATTATCAACACTGTGACAATATTGAGACTTACCTTTCTAGCTGCTCACAATTTAATGGCGATGTATTATTGATCGCTAAGTCCCCAGCGGGAGGGGTATACATAATGCTCGGTGATTTTACCGGACATGGTTTACCTGCGGCACTAGGCAGCTTGCCTTTATCACAAGTCTTTCATTCTTTAGTCCTCAAACAGTTATCCGTTGGTGATTTGGCGCGTGAAATGAATCGGGTATTAGCCGATTTCTTACCCGACTATATGTTTTGTGCTGCGGTGGTCGCAGAGTTGAATAGCCAAGGAGATCGATTAAGAATATGGCCTGGTGGATTGCATGACAGCTTGATACTCGATGCCAAATGTAAGGTCAATCAAAGAATAGCGTCGTTACACATGCCGTTGGGTATATTAGAGGATGGGGTCTTTGATACCCGCAGTGAAGAATATCAATTAAATCCGCATGATAGGGTTATTTTCTATACCGATGGCATTTTAGAAGCAAGTAATGATCAAGGAGCGTTTTTTGGCCGTGAACGGTTTGAAGCGGCTCTTCAAACCTCGCAGTGTAATATTGAAAAAGTGCGAAAAGATTTGCATCGTTTCTGCGGCTATCAGCAGGGAAATGAGACCCAGGATGATGATATCAGCCTAGTCTGTATCAGCGCGGGGCCAGTGAAATTTAATGGGGGCCAGCAAACAGGGTCAAAAAATAACCCTTATGACATTAATCGCGCCCCCGTTCCTTGGCGGATTATTATGGATTTATCTGCGCCTGAGTTACGTTTAGGCAGCCCTGTCTCGCAATTGGTTGATATGTTGGGGGAAGCCACAGGGCTGTATAGTCATAAGCCAGTGCTGGCCATTATTTTAACGGAAATGTTTAATAATGCCTTGGATTATGGGGTGCTAAATTTGGACTCCAAGGCAAAAGAAGGGCATTTGGGTTTAATAAACTATTACCAAGAGAGAGAAAAGCGGCTAGCCAATATGACCTGCGGGCTGATCAGTATCCGTATTTCACACCAAGTATTAGAGCAAGGGGGTGAGTTATTAATAAAAGTACAAGATTCGGGAGCAGGTTTTGATTATCGCACAGTGGTTGCTAGTGCTGGGGATGAAAGCCATGGTCGAGGTTTATCTTTAATCGCCCAGCTCAGTGAAAACATGGTATTCACCGAGCAAGGTTCGTGTATCAGTGTGCTCTATTGCTATCGCAATAATTAGCCTTTAGCCGCGTGAAAATGTAAAAACATTTCGATCACCGCAGGTGGAATGTTGACACACATCTGGTTTGATAAGGTTTCGTCTTCATCGATGTCGGCCATTTCAGCTTCATCGGCAAATAAGCCTGAAGCATACATGATAGGGAATATCCATTCCGCCATCTTCTCTTCATCAGCGCGATACCAGGCTTCTTCATTTTGTAGAATGCCGGCCATGAAACCCGCTGCCCAAGCTTCCAGAGCGGCACCTTCTTCATCGTCATCTTCAACTTGCAGTGTCAGATCACAAGGCACTGGAAAGTCTTGGCCAGAATCTAACCAAGCTTGAATCTCATAGCTTAATTTTCTTAATAAACGCTGAACTTGATCTAATTGCTGATCGTTAAAAGCCGTTTTTTCAGGGAAAATAAGGTCGTAAATTTGTGGCCAAGGTAAATCAACGGGTCCGGTTTTGATCGCAGTCAATAGGCCATGGGCTTCAAAGAAATCAAATGATTCTTGACGTTCGAATTCGTCTTCTAGCATTTGACCAAGAAGTTCTAATTCATCTTCATCTAAAGCTGGGATAGATAACAAGTCAGACATACAATACTCTCCAATAATTGACGTGATTATAACAGGGTTAGACGCAGAAAATGAGTCCATCGAGGCAAACTATTATTCCTAGCTCCATGACCAAGGGCCTTCATCAAACATCGATCCAGCTACAAGACCGTGAAGTAACTGTTTGGATCAAGCCAATGAAACGCAAATCTTTGCGCCTAGGGCTTAACGAAGCGGGTGATGTGGAGGTGAAAATACCCTTAGGCTGCGCTAAATCTGAATTGATGGCTTTTTTAAACCAGCATACTGCTTGGTTGGTCGAGCGCTTAAATACCTTTCAGCGGGTTCAACTTAAGCAAAAACAACAAATGCATTATCTTGGCCAAGTCTATCGCTTTCAGCCAAGTGAGCAGAAGAGTAAGCAGCCAATACTGATTGATGATGTGTGTTATTTCCCGAGTAGTTGGAATAGCGAGAATTTAATTAGCAAGATTGAAAGCTGGCAGCGCGCACGAGCAAAGGAGGTCTATCAGCAGTTAATTGATCATTGGTGGCCGCAGTTTAGTCAAGGTGCGTTAATTTCTAGGCCGGTTTTACGGGTAAAAAAGATGCGTAGCCGTTGGGGGTCATTATCGAGCAAGGGGTATATTAATCTCAACCTAAAATTACTCGAGCTTGCGCCAGAATTAATTGAAATGGTGGTGGTGCATGAACTGTGTCATAGCCATCACTTTGACCATAGTGCTAACTTTTATCGCTTAATGGCCGCTAAGTTACCGCATTATAAAACCCTAGAAGCACAGCTTAGAAAGATCGAAAGAGGCTGTGCTTATTAGGGGAAATACCCAGCTATATCGCGCTTAGTACATTTGCCAAGGCTGAGAGTACCAGTAATAGCGGCCTTTTTGTGAACTCGGTACGGTACAGTTATAGCGCGCTCTTTTACTCGAAAAGGTCGAAGGCGCTTGCGTGGTTAATACAACTTTCTCTTCAACAATACGAGTCTGGGTATCAATGGCTCCTTGCTGACTAGCAAAGCATTGCAGTCGCTTGGGGTTGTAATCGGCCTTGAGCAAATGAAGGCTAAGTAGCGGTGGGTTGTTATCGGCAGTCACTATAGGGTCTTTAAACTCGCTGGCCTCAATCGGTAACGCCATGCTCAATAGTTTCGTCTTTAATGTTTCTGGATTGGCATAAATCCCCGAGGCCGGGAAACGAGGTAAAGCTTGTGGGTGGCTGAATTTACCAATAGGACCGGATTGCTGACCAAACGCCAGAATGTTTCTCTGCTGCAGCCAAGGCGTCATGGCTAAGGTGAATTCTCCATAAGGGTATGCAAACATATTACCGATTGTTCCTAAGCGCTCAGTTAATTCATTATGGGAGGCTAATACTTCCTCTTCTAACCAAGCGTCTAAGGTTAAGCCTGCTGGGATGGTCGGTAAGTGAGCGTGGCTAACAGAATGGTTAGCAATGGTAACCCCCTCTTTGACTAGCTGTTTGAGCTGATCCCAGCTCATGATATTACGGTTTTTTTCATTGACGGCTTGAGTATTAACAAAAATCGTAAAAGGCCAATTACGACGTTTTAACTCCGGCAAAGCATGGTCGTAAATTGACTCATAAGCATCATCAAAACTGATCGCGACTTGCTTGCTGGTGGCCGCAACCTCTGTGCTGCTATCGAGAAGGTTACGGGTCGCGTCTTCAAGGTCCACAACTTCTAATCCTAGATCTTCAAGCAATTGCATGTGGGCAATAAACTGTTCGGGGGAGACGCTGGTTGACGCTGGCCCCTTGGCATCAATGTGGTGATACTGCAATACGACTAAGGCGTGAGAAGGAATACTCAGCAATAAGAATAAGGCTAAAATTGACGTTCGGCAGAGGTTAATAATCAAAGTAATTTTTCCTAAATACTATGGGTTTCAACGGAATAGTGCTTTAACTGATGATAAGCACGACAGATATTTTTAAAATGCTCACTATCGCCACCTTTATCAGGATGATAGCGCTGGGCTAGCCGACGATATTGTACTTTTAAATCACGCTTCGCAACTGGGGCTTCTAATTCCATATAAATGAGAGCTTGTTGCAATGACTCGCTGGCAATTGGGTGGTTAACTTGCTGCCAAAAACTGGCCAATAAGGCCTCGACATCGGCACTGTTGGTGGCGCTGAAATGCGACCAATCAAGATAATATTGGGCCAGAGGGTCGGCGCTAAGCATATCGTATTTGGGCTGCTTGCGGGCGCCTAGTATGGATTCTTGTGGAGCAGCCGTTAGCGGTTGAATAACGATGCTGAGGGCGGAAATCTCCAGCCAGCCACGCCCATCTAAATGCCATTGTCTGCGCAGTTGGTAAAGGCAATGAAAAAGTAAAAAATGGGTTTGGAATAATAACAGGGGATCTTGCAAAGCATCTTTGGCAAAGAAATTATACGGGGGGCGCTGCAATTGGCTCAATAGCTGGTGCTCTGAAAAGCCCTCAGGAGATTCTAGGATGATTATGGCTAACAGTTCGAGCAGCTCTGTTATTTGCGGCTTAATAGCAGTCACTTTATTTTTATCACTTTATTGTTATATCTTTGTTGTTATTCTAGTTCAAATTTTAAATATGCCTAAAGGCACTCACTTAGTCTACGAAATACACTCTTATGGTTGAAAATAAAGAAAAGAAACCTTTGCCTAAACGAGCTCACTTGATTACCCCTAGGGGAGAGCAACAACTGCAGGATGAATTGGACTTTTTGTGGCGTAAGGACCGGCCTGTGGTGACTCAACAGGTCTCGGATGCCGCCAAGCTGGGAGATCGCTCTGAAAATGCAGAATATATCTATGGTAAGAAGCGCTTACGGGAGATTGATCGTCGAGTCAGGTACTTACGTAAGCGGCTAGAGATTTGTAATGTCATTGATCGCCCTCCACTAGATACCGAAAAAGTGTATTTTGGCGCTTGGATAGAGCTTGAGGATGCCGAAGAGAATTTATACCGTTATCGAATAGTGGGGGAGGATGAAATTGATCTACCCAATAATTACATCAGTGTTGACGCGCCTTTGGCACGAGGACTATTAGGCAAGCGCTTGGGTGATGAGGTAGAGGTTAAGCTACCCAAAGGCGAGGTGATTTATGACATCGTCAAAATTCATTACCAAGCGCCACCTTGGGATCAAAAAACCTGGTATCAGGCCCCTAGCGTATTAACCTTTAATCGTTAACCCTGCTACGAAATGGGTAATAACTGCTAATCTTAAACCAGTATGTGTACTTTAGAGGCCTGCAATGGCATACCCTAATTTTCTAGCGACGATTTATATGACCTTGATGGCGTGTCTGCTGGTTACCAATACCCAGGCAGAAGACGTTAGGCTGAAAGAGTTTTATAAGATGGCGCCTAGTATTAAAACCGTTAAGCAGGTCTGCCCTTGGCGTTCATCTACCTCTGCAGGCATTATTCGTTTGCTGCAGGTGGAAGAAAAGGGCGCCCACCGTTTATATGTACAATGGTTGCGACAAGGCACGGCTGGCGCTGAGCAGGTGCCTATATCCACCATTGGCATCGGCGAAATCAACGAACAGGGGTATTATCGGTTTGATCTGCCCGAAGGGCGATTATTAGTGGGGGCCTGTTCCCTAGAGACTATCATGGAAGATGTTATCAACGAGCGACGTTTTCGCTTAACCCTGTATTTAACAGGGCCAGGGAAATACGAAGTTCATATGACGCGCTTATTCGATGCCGAACTCTAACCTTGCATCGGATCTACTACCGTCACCTCAGTAGCAATCACAGTATCAATCACAGTATCATCGTCAACTTCTAGCGCTTCCGCGGCATCTAGATTGAATAAGGGTAGGCGTTCACCCAAATGAGATTTTTGTTGCTGTTGCTGTAAACCCTTAAAATCAAATAGTTCAGTATCCGCAAGCTGTGACGGCGCAACATTAGCGATGGAGCGAAAGATATTCTCGCTGCGACCCGGCTGTTGTTTTTCCCAATCCACTAACATCTTCTTAATATTTTGGCGCTGCAAGTTTTCTTGCGACCCACAAAGATTACAAGGAATGATTGGGAATTCTTTTAACCGCGCAAACTCGGCGATATCGGTTTCTTTGCAATAAGCAAGAGGGCGGATGACGATGTTCTTTTTATCGTCACTTAATAACTTAGGGGGCATGGATTTCAGCTTGGCGCCATAAAACATATTGAGAAACAAGGTTTCTATGATGTCGTCGCGGTGGTGGCCAAGAGCAATCTTATTCGCACCAATACTTTCTGCATAACCGTATAAGCTGCCGCGGCGTAGGCGTGAGCAGAGTGCACAGGTTGTTTTACCTTCAGGGACTTTCTCTTTGACAACACTATAGGTATCTTTTTCTAGGATGTGGTAGTCAATGCCTAAAGCGTCTAAATACGCCGGTAGAATGTGTTCTGGGAAACCAGGCTGCTTCTGATCCATGTTGACGGCAACGATATCAAAATGGATGGGAGCGCTTTTTTTCAAGCTTAATAGAATGTCCAGCATGGCGTAGGAGTCTTTGCCACCCGATAGGCAGACCATGACTTTATCGCCATCTTCAATCATTTGATAATCTTCAATCGCCTTGCCGACATTACGGCGCAGACGCTTATTGAGCTTATTAAACTCAGTTCGTTGTTTTTGATTCAAAGATTCAATCAATGTTGTAGATGATGCTTGCGACATGCCGACTCCAAAATGCCTTATCAAAAATGAGGTGATAGCGCAGAAGGCAGGACTTATAGCAGAATGAGGCGTGGGAAACTAGTCTTGTCGGCTAGATTGCTCATAAGTCTTAGTCTTTTTTCGCCAACTGAATTAAGCGGCGATTTCATGCTCGGTAATATAGCGGCTAAAGTTATTGCTAAAATCTTCTATGGTCGACTTGCTTTTAGGGTGATAAAAACGTTTCCAGAGACACGCTAAAGCGTGGATATCATTATGTTTAGGCAAGCTGAAATTATCATGGCGGGCGTACATAAACCAAGCGATGGCCGTTGCGTAAGATAGGTTGGTCGCTAATTCAGCATGGGGTTGTGAAAGGAAATCATGCTGACTGGCAAGGCCTCTTACTAGGCTCGCCATATCAGAGTATTGTGCTAGATGGTCATCCCAAACGTGACGATGGGTTAGGCTATGAATTTGATAAATACCTAAGGCCCTTTGGCCTGCGGGTTTGAGGTGAGAGCCAAGGCCAGATTCTTGCGCTGCCGTCGCTAATAAAAGATTTTCTGCGGCTTTGCTATATACCCCTAAACGTTTAAGGGTAGGCTTAATCACCCATTGACGAAGCTCTGTCGCACAAATACCCATGGGTATCTCCTTTTTTTGTGTCTTCCATCATAGACAGCACTATTCGGGCCAAGACCCGTATATTCAAACCTTAGAACACAGGTGAACTACTTGTCTAATTTTTATGCCAAAAAAATCAAAAAAAAGGCGAGAAAAGCTATTGACAACACTATTTCTAGTTTGAAGGGCTGAATAAAAGGGCAGGTAAGGTTGATTGAGTAAGATTGTGCCAAGCTCAGCAAGCGCTAAGCGGCAATAATACGGCAGTCTTTGTACGCATGAGGTTGCAGTAGCCTTATCAACTAATCTTACCAGATAGCTAAGAGGGTCCAGGCACCATAACAGATCAGTAATATTCCACCCAGTTGGCGGAAATACGGGTGAGAAACGAGACGATTGAGCTGTTGGGCGAAAATTCCTGCCGCCAGAACCCCAGGTAAGGTGCCAAGACCAAAACACAGCATGGTCATCGCCCCCATTATGGGTTCGGCATTTGCCGCGACCCAAGCTAGGGTGCTGTATATCAGGCCGCAGGGTAACCACCCCCATAATAATCCGAGCGCCAGTGCTTGAGGTTTGCTTTTAATCGGAATCAGTGAGCGGGTAAGTGGCTGTAAATAGCGCCATATAAATTGCCCAGCAGACTCTAAGCGGGTTAATAGCATCCACCAACGAGCGATGTAGAAGCCCATTAATACTAATAATATACCCGCAATGCTGCGCAATAGCTGCTGGGCAATGTGGTGGCTATCAGCCAGCCATAATCCCAATATCGAAACGATCAAGCCCGCGCCAGCATAGCTAATAATACGACCTAGATTAAATATTAGTAGAAAGGCCAGCTGGCTATTGCTAGCAGGATTCTTTTGTCCAGTGCGACTGATGTGCGTAGCCTTGCTGGCCGCTGCTGCTAGGCCCCCGCACATAACCAAGCAGTGGCTAGCGCCCATAAGCCCTAATAGAAACGCGGTGAGCAGAGATAGAGGTTCGATCATTTTTTCAGTTGATCGTCATCATCAAATAAGATGCGATGAGCCGGTGAATCCATGTCATCAAATTGGCCACTCTTAATCGCCCAAAATAGCACAGTCACGGCTAGGCCAATCAATAATATTGATAGTGGAATGAGTATGTAAATAATATCCATAAAAGACTCTATGTTTGTTTGTTCGCTGTCAGTAAGCGCAATGCATTACCTACTACGATGAGGGAGCTGACGGACATACCAATCGCCGCGGCCCATGGCGGAATAAAACCCGTAGCGGCTAACGGCAAGGCTAAAATATTATACAGCAGCGCCCAATAAATGTTTTGTCGAATAATGCGGCTCGATTTTCTGCCTTTGCTAATAGCGTGGAGCAGGGTCGTTAAACTGTTATTGGTAATCACCGCATCCGCATTGGTTTTGGTCAAATCACTGGCGTGGCCAATGGCGATAGCAATATCGGCTCGGGCCAAGGTCGGTACGTCATTAATACCATCCCCTACCATCATTAAGCGTTCCCCTTGCTGCTGCCAGTGGCAAGCAAGTTCAAGTTTCTGCGCCGGGCTTAAGCCTTTATGGACATCGTCAATATCAAGGGCTTGCGCTACGGCCTCGACTTGCCCACTAGGGTCACCGGTTAGCATGGAAACTTTAATCCCCCAAGCCTGCAATTGTTTAACCATAGGCACTGCGCCTTGACGCAAGCTATCGGATAAAGCGAACCAATACAGTGGCTGTTCTTCATTGGCCAATAATAACCATTGTCGGTCATCCTGTATGGGAGGGGATACGGGCATCACTGGAAAAGCAAAATCGGCGCGGCCAATGCGGTATATTGTATCTTCATGGTCAGGGATATTGAGTAATCGCCCGGTTACCCCTTGGCCAGGCACTTGCTCAATATTGTCGGTAGCAAAATAACGGTTAGAGCTGAAAGCACGGGCAATGGGGTGGTTGCTATATTGCTCTAACGTAGCGGCAATTTTTAGTGCTTGCGCTTCACTCAGGCTAATATCCCCTGAGGCGGGCAGTACTTGCTCTAATGACAGTTCACCGCGGGTGAGGGTGCCTGTTTTATCAAAGATAATGCGATCGACTTGGGTTAAACCTTCTAATACATGACCTTTACTGATTAGAAATCCCTGCTCTCTTAATGACGCAGTCGCCGCGGTGAGCGCTGTCGGTGTGGCTAAGGACAGTGCGCAAGGGCAAGTGACGACCAATACCGCTAAGGTGATCCAGAATGCTTGGCTTGGGTCGATAAACCACCAAGTAATGGCAATACCACTAGCGATGATTAGTACGGCTGCAACAAAGCGAGACGCCACTTTATCGGCAAAAATGGCGATAGCGGGCTTTTCTTGCTGCGCGCGGTCCAGCAACCGCATGATGGTATTTAACTCGGCGTTAGCCCCTGTGGCGGTCACGCGCATGAGCAACTGACTTTCAACATTGTGGGTGCCACCGATTAAGGCATCCCCTTGGGATTTATCAATCGGCAAGTATTCACCGGTTAAGGCTGCTTCATCGACAGCACTCGTACCGGATACAACGATGCCGTCGGCAGGTATTTGCTGGCCCGGTTTAATAATTAATAAGTCTTCTACCTGAATATCACTCGCAGCAATGACGATATCGCCCTCAGGGCCTGATTTGGTGGCCGCTGCAGGCATTAGATCAATTAGGTTGTTGCCGGCTTGAGTCATGCGATGACGAGCACGCATTTCGAAGAAACGGCCACTTAATAAGAAGAAGGTAAACATACAGACAGAATCGAAATAGATTTCTGGGCCTTGGTTAACCGTACTCCAGACGCTGGCAAAATAGGCCATCAATATCGCAATGGAGACGGGGACATCCATGGTTAGGTGTTGTGTTTTAATGTCTCTGAGAGCCGCGCTAAAAAAAGGCCGGGCACTGTATAAAACAACCACGGTCGCGAAGAGCATCGAGGCGGCGCGTAAAAATACCTCGTATTGGGCCAGAATTCCCTGCAGTGCGCCCACGTATAAAGGCACCGCGAGCATCATCACTTGCATGCTGGCAAAACCGGCGACGGCTAAGCGGCGAAAGGCCGTTTTACTTTCTTGTATCCGTTGCTGTTCGGCGACTGTCGCGGAAAACGGGTGGGCTTGATAACCCAGCTGATGAATCTCTTCGAGTATTTGCGAGAGCTTTATATCAGCATCTTGCCAGGTCAATACTAGTCGATGGCTAGTAAGGTTGAGATTAGCGCTGATAACATGTTCGAGCTGGTTGAGGCGATGTTCTATCAGCCAAGCACAAGCGGCGCAGCTAATACCGCTAATAACCAATATCGCTTCGGCTTCAAGACATTGCTGTGAGTTGGTTGTACGGACAACAAAAGGCTGTTGAATGGCCATCTCATCAAATAGCTTGAGTTCTTCTCGAACATCGTCGCTGGCATTGCGTTTTTGTTGCGGGGAAATCTCGGGCAGTGCGGTGCGGTGGCGGTAATAATCTTTTAAGCCACTGCCAATAATCGTTTCCGCAACGGCTTTGCAGGCAGGGCAACACATTATTTGCTCTTCACCGTCGATTTCCAGATTCCAGCGATTGCCCTCAAGGGCAATCTCACCACAGTGGAAGCATAGGTTTTGACTCATGGCTGGATTCTCAATACAGCTTATTGCTTAAGCACAACGGCTTTCCCGTTTGCTAACAAAGCTTCATCTTTAATCATCCACTCTTGCTCTGGGCTTTGTAACCAAATCTTACGCTTGCCTAGGTGATTATTATTGGCCAAACCCAGATAGCTGCCATCGGCCATTTGTTGCAGTAGAACGGTTTCGTCTTTACTTTCTAGGGTTGGGTGGATTAGCTGAATCTGTAAAAAACTAGGTTGCTCATCGAGGTAGCCTGAAATCGTCGCGCGGATTTCACCGTCATTATAGGTCATTGATCCTGTCACTTGCAGGCGCTTAGCCTTGTCGCGCCATTCGCGGTTTTCGGTATACGCCATACCGTCTTTGTAATAGCTGTCGCTGACTAAAGAATCTTTACCTGTGACGGCCAAAGTAATAATAACCATACCCCAGCATACGGCGATAATAGGGACACCTGCGACGAGTAGCATCCAAGGTTCTTTATACCAAGGTGTGTGCGGCTCATTGGGATTTTTTAACGGCGAATTCATAATGATCTCGAATGTAATGCAGGTCGATAAGAGGAAGCCGCCAAGTGTAACCACTTGACGGCGGTGGCGCTAGTATAGATACGTAAAGTGCTTAGTGAATGGGCGCAATAAAGCGGCTTTCTTCACGGGCCACTTCGATCTGGGTAGCTTCTTCATAAATGATGATTTCAATATCCGTTTTACTCACGTTAAGGTCTACTGGGTCGACTTCAATGGTGAAGGGATACGCACGTAATTCATTGCTATGCAAGGTCACCGTCTCTGGGACATCGCTGGTAAAGTCGGTTAAGCCTTTGATTGTAATGCGATATTCTATCTCTTGTTGGCCCATATTCATCATTTCTAAGGTATAGGAATTGGCGACCGTATCGTTGGGGGTTAGCTGATATAAGGAGCCGCGGTCACGAATAATGTCCAATTCAAAGGCGGTGCGAGATACCATGGCATATACCAGAGCCGCGATCATTAGCAATAATACTAGGCTATAACCAATGAGGCGAGGGCGCATAAAGTGGGTTGTACCACCTTCTAGTGCGTGTTCCGTTGTATAACGAACCAAACCAGGTTCGTAGCCCATCTTGTCCATAATGGAGTCGCAGGCATCGATACATAGCGCGCAGCCTATGCATTGATATTGCAAGCCATCACGAATATCAATACCCGTTGGGCAAACCTGTACGCATAACGAGCAGTCAATGCAATCACCTAATCCTTGGGCTTTGTGGTCGATGTTCTTTTTACGCGGCCCGCGGCCTTTTTCACCTTCACCGCGTTTTTCATCATAAGACACAATCAAGGTATCTTGGTCAAACATCACGGATTGAAAGCGTGCATAAGGGCACATGTGAATACAGACTTGCTCACGTAACCAGCCCGCATTCAAATAGGTGGCGAGGGTAAAAAAACCGACCCAAAATATTTCCCAGCTGGTTAAATCAAAGCTGAATAAGTTGGGTACTAGATCTCGTATCGGCGAGAAATAGCCAATAAAGGTAAGGCCTGTGGCTAATGCTAAGAGCAGCCATAAGATGTGCTTAGTCCCTCGGCGTAATAGCTTTTCTAAACTTAAAGGCGCGTTATCCATCTTAATACGCTGATTACGAGAGCCTTCGGTTTTTTCTTCAATCCACATGAAAACAAAAGACCATGACGATTGTGGGCAGGTATAACCACACCAGACGCGGCCAGCCAGGTTGGTGATAGTGAATAAGCCATAAGCGGCAATAATCAGCACCCCGGATAATAGGAAGAAATCTTGCGGCCAAAAAGTGATACCAAAGAAGTGGAATTGGCGCGCGGGTAGGTCAAACAATATAGCCTGACGATCACCCCAGTTTAACCATGAGGTGGCAAAAAAGAGGGCCATTAACCCCCAGAGGCTGTATGAGCGAATTTTTTGGAAGATACCATGGATCTCACGTACCTGAATCTTTTCTCCAGGGGGGTGAATAATCTTTTCTTTGGCAGTGATGTCTTTAACCGCTATCTTGCTCATCGTATATATGGCCTTGCGAGGGGGAACTATGTGACCGTTCAATTATAAGGGTCAGCATGAGGTGCGCAAATAAAAAAAGCGACCCTAGGGTCGCTTTTTTTAGGTTGCTTGAGCCAGCTCAAGCAGTGCTAAGTGATGAATTACTTAGTATCTTCTTTGTGCGACAAAGAATAGACATAGGTAGCCAATACATGGATCTGCTCTTTCGAGAAACGCTTCTCTTGTGCAGGCATGTTACCGTTACGGCCGTGGCGAATTGTGAATTCAATTTGCTTAGTCGAACCACCATACAACCAAACCTTATCGGTTAGGTTAGGTGCGCCGGTAATGTGCATACCTTTAGCATCAGCGCCGTGACAAGCGGTACACGCTTGAGCAAAGATGCCCGCGCCTGCGGCTGCTTGATCAGCATCGTGCTTAAGGTCAGACAAGCTACGAACATACTGTACTGTCTGATCGATTTGCTCGTCCGTCATGGTTGGCATTAAACCTTTAGCAGGCATCATACCTTGACGACCATGAGTAATGGTCTTGACGATATCTTCAGGCGTTCCACCATATAACCAATCATTATCGGTTAGGTTAGGGAAACCTTGTGAGCCTTTCGCGCTTGATCCATGACAAACAGAGCAGTTACTAGCGAAAATACGCTGGCCGGTTTGTAATGCTTCTTCGTTGTTAACCAAGTCAACGATTGGGGTTGCCGCATATTCAGCGAATTTAGGGGCAATCTTAGCGTCGAACTGTTCAACTTCGTTCTGCCACTGGGCTTTTTGAGACCAAGGAACTTGCTTACCGTCCACTTCAACCTTTAAAAAGCCATTCATGTTACCTAGACCATAAGCCGCAATGTAACCCACTGCGAAAATAATGGTTGCCCAGAACATCATTACCCACCAACGTGGTAGTGGATTATCATATTCTTCAATGCCATCGTAAACATGGCCAGTAGTTTCACTCGTTTCTCCATCGTCTGTTTGGTTGCTAGCGAATCGTATTAGCAAGCCACAGGCGATTAGGGTGCCAAATACAATGGCAAATACCCAAATATTCCAAAATGTACTTAAAGCACTCATAATTTTACTCCGAACCTTTGTCGTCGTTCGTGTTTTTTTGCTCTGCTTTTTTATTATCTGTTTTGTCGTCAGTAGCATCATCGTCTTCGTTTTCTACGAAGGGGATCATGCCATCGTCTTCAAAACGATCCTTGTTGCGTGTGCTATAAGCCCACGCAACAATGCATAAAAATGAAAACAGAGCAAAAATAGTTCCTAAACCACGTACGTCATTAATATCCATTAATTATTGCTTATCTTTCATGACGGTGCCTAGCTGCTGCAAATACGCAACTAAGGCTTCAATTTCACGAACACCGTTTACAGCCGCTTTTGCGCCTTCGATGTCTGCATCTGTATAAGGTACGCCGACCTTACGTAAAGCAGCCATTTTCTTCGGTGTTACGCGGCCATCAACAGTATTTTCAAATAACCAAGGATAAGAAGGCATAATCGACTCAGGTACAACATCACGAGGGTTGTACAAGTGAGCACGGTGCCACTCATCAGAATAGCGCTCGCCAACACGGGCTAAATCTGGGCCAGTACGCTTAGAACCCCATAAGAATGGATGCTCATAAACAAACTCGCCAGCACGAGAGTAAGTACCATAGCGCTCAGTTTCAGCACGGAACGGACGAATCATCTGCGTATGGCATACGTGGCAACCTTCGCGGATGTAAATGTCACGACCTTCCAGCTGAACGGCGTTTAGTGGCTTAAGACCTTCAACGGGTTCGTTGGTATTTTTGTCCCAGAAAAGAGGAACAACTTCCACCAAACCACCCCAGGCGATGGCGATGACGATCAATACGATCATCAAGCCAATATTTTTTTCAATAATGTCATGTTTCATATTAGCAGTACTCCCTATGCCTGAGCCGTCACAGCTTTTTCGCTATGATTAACAGTTCTATAAACGTTATAAGCCATGATCAGCATACCGGTTAGGAACAAGGCCCCACCTAGAACACGCACCATATAACCAGGGATTGAAGCTTCAACACTTTGCACGAAAGAGTACGTTAAAGTGCCATCAGCATTGACTGCACGCCACATCAGGCCTTGCATGATGCCGTTAACCCACATGGCCGCGATGTATAGCACCGTACCAATCGTTGCTAACCAGAAATGCACATTGATTAACTTGGTAGAGAACATAGCACCCGGTTTAAGGCCGAATAAAATTGGGATCAAGTGATACATAGCACCGATAGAAACCATAGCAACCCAGCCTAGAGCGCCTGAGTGAACGTGACCAATGGTCCAGTCTGTATTGTGCGATAGCGCGTTAACTGTTTTGATTGCCATCATTGGGCCTTCGAAGGTAGACATACCATAGAAAGACAAAGAAACAACTAAGAAGCGCAAGATAGGGTCGGTACGCAGTTTGTGCCAAGCACCGGATAACGTCATCATGCCGTTGATCATACCACCCCAAGAAGGTGCTAATAGAACCAAAGACATCACCATACCAGCTGATTGAGCCCAATCTGGCAGTGCAGAATAGTGCAAGTGGTGAGCACCCGCCCAAACGTAAATAGAGATAAGCGCCCAGAAGTGAACAATGGATAGGCGGTAAGAATAAACTGGACGTTCTGCTTGCTTAGGAACGAAATAGTACATGATGCCTAAGAAACCTGCGGTTAAGAAGAAACCAACCGCGTTATGACCCCACCACCATTGCACCATAGCATCAACCGTACCTGCGTAAACAGAATAAGATTTGAAGGCGGTGACTGGAATGGCAATGTTATTACCTATGTGTAAAACCGCAACCATGATCATGAATGCTGCAAAGAACCAGTTAGCGACATAAATGTGCTTTTCTTTACGCTTCATAATAGTGCCGATGAAGTTAACGCAATAAGTAACCCAGACAATGGCGATTAAAATATCAATTGGCCATTCGAGTTCAGCGTATTCTTTAGTCGAGGTTAAGCCCATTGGCAGCGTGATAGCGGCCAATATAATGACTAGATTCCAGCCCCAGAAAGTGAACGCGGCCATCGAGTCTGAAAACAGACGGGTCTGGCAGGTACGTTGCACAATGTAGTAGGAAGTTGCAAATAATGCAGAACCACCAAAGGCGAAAATTACAGTATTGGTATGCAGTGGGCGTAAACGACCAAAAGAAAACCAAGGGGTATCAAAGTTTAGTGCGGGCCAAGCAAGTTGGGCAGCAATAAGTACACCAACGGCCATGCCGACGATGCCCCAAACTACAGTCATAATGGCAAATTGTCTTACCACTTTGTAGT
>CAXIBC010000023.1:0-34502 GCA_964022115.1 uncultured Oleispira sp.
CGAGCAATTTCAGGCCTAGATGAATGATTGTCCACGACAAAACCCGGCTTATCGGGCATCTCCAACTATTTTAATAAGTGAATGATTATCCACGACAACCTTTGATAAAATCAGGGCTTATCGGGCATCTCCACTAAATATCTAAAATCCTCTCATGTATTGCATGAGGGGATTTTTTTTGTCTATGAAAAGTTAGCGGTATTTCGATACATGTAAGTCAGTAGACATGGCATGGATAATTGTATGGATAGCCGTGTTAACAGAGATCTAGCGCTATAACATCGATAGTGGCTAAAATTCACAAAGTTACTCATTTGTTAATTAACTACCTCGTGTCTATAGTTTAAAGAGTCTATTTCTTTTATGGCCGCAGGACGCATAGTGTGAAACAAAAATTCATTTTTATTTTTATAACTATTATGTTTTTAGTCTCCTGCACCAGTAACATGGTTCTTTACCGAGATGATATTAAAGGTTTTGATCTAGCTGAAGATACCCTTGTTAACTCTCCATATTGTGACGTGATCCAGAAAGAGTATAAAGCCGGCAAGAAGGTGATTGTCGCTAAAGGAACCCGCTGGGTTGATCCTGCATCAGCGGATGGAAAGCATTATGCTTGCAGAATAGGAGATGTTGGTTGCAAAAATGAGATAGTCTCTTTGACTAAAATTAAGCAGGATAGCAAGTACGCACTAGAAGGCTGTATGCGTGCAAGTATCGGTTATAAAAGTCAATCTGTAGCAAAAGCACAGAAGAAAATTGTATCGCGGGCAGGTACTGATAATACAAAACGATCAAAGGCATTTAATACATTAATAGATGTGCTATTGAATAAAAAAATCATCACTTCTCGTAAACAAAAGTTCCTATACTATAATTTTTCGAATTTCACTGCGGCTTTGATTAAAGAAGCGGATGTGACGGATATTCAAGGTAATATTTTATTAGGCACTTCTCAGCCAATTGTTGAGTCTTACGGAATTATTCCCCATGTTTATCGAGTACAGCAAGTATTCTTTGAAATGGTAATTCTTGATTGTGGAAAATGTGGCTTACCACCGGTAGGGATTCGACGAGTCGATGGCCGTCCATCGCCAATAGAGGGGCAAGTATTTAATGATACTCGGGCGATTTATAAGTTTGTTGGTATCGAGCATTACCGAACATTATTGAATGATAGGAGGCAGGTCGTTTTATTTGATCGAGTTTCAATGCGCAGTTTAAATCTTCCTAGCAATTATTTACACCAAGTAATGCCCAGTGATTACTTATAGAGGGGGTATTGTGCCTAAAATGAGTAGTAATTATTTTCTTATGGGATGGGGCAATTTAGCGTCACGGCAAATTTCATTAGGCCACTCAAGTTCAATGGTTGTATGCTCCAATTCAAACTGTGCGAGCTGATGTTTAATCTCAAGCTTAAGCGCTTCCTGTTGTTCAATATTCAATCTCTTGGATAAGGTTAGGTGTGCGGTTAATACGTGGGACTCTCCGTCTAATGACCATAGGTGCAGGTGGTGTAAATCAGCGACGAAATCGATTTTTAATAATGTTTCTTTAACCTTGTAATATAAACTTATATTAGGGCTTGATTGAGCAAAGAGCTTTAAAGTTATCCATAAATTACGGGCTACATTGACTAGGATAAATAAGGTGAAAGCAATCGCAAGCAGTGGGTCGAGTATGGGCAGCTCGGCAAACATAAGCACAATAGATACGATTAATACCGTGACCCAGCCTAGAACATCCTCCAATAAATGCCAGTTTAATAGGCGTTCATTTAGCGTTTTACCGGCACTGAGCTTATAGGCGGCAAAGCCATTCACGCACACGCCAAATAGAGCCAATAGCAACATACCTTCAACTTCTGGCATGATGGGGTCACTAAGGCGAGGAATGGCTGTCGACATCACCCAGGCTGAGCCTATTAATAAAACGATGCCATTAAACAGGGCGCCAAATAATGATAAGCGGCGATAGCCATAGCTGAATTCACTGCTAGCCTGTTTTTTTCCAAGCTTGTTGAGGACCCAGGCGCTGCCAATCGACAAGCTATCACCAAAATCATGAATCGCATCCGACATAATCGCCGTACTGTTGGTTAGCCAGCCGCCAATGAATTCTATAATGGTGAAGCTTAGATTGAGGAAGAAAGCCCAGCCGATTCGTTGTGAGCTCATATCTTTGTCATGGTGATGGCTGTGTGTGTGGTTGTGCGACTGTTTATGTTTGTGGCTCATAATCAAGGTCTTTGTCGGTACCGGTTAATTCATGGTCTTTTTCTACTATTCATAAGATTAATAGATATTAAGTATTACAAATCATTTCATTCATAGATCGGCACTGGTTAGCATTATTAATATTAATAACAGATTAAAGATTACAGACTGAGCTCAGATAAAACGAGGAATTTGGCGATGGATTTTGAATTAAGCCCAAAAGCAAAAGATTACGTTAAAAGAACAAAAGCCTTTATCAAAAAGCATATTGAACCCATTGAAGCTGATTTTTGGGCGGATGTGACAGAAAAACAGAACCACGGTGATTGGACCAAATGGGAAGTGCCAGCCATTGTTGAAGAGTTAAAAGCTAAGGCAAAAGCTGAGGGCTTGTGGAATATGTTTTTGCCTGACGATGAGTTAGGGGCTGGTTTAAGCGTTTTGGAATACGCTTCGGTGGCAGAAGAAACAGGTCGCAGTTTATTGGCGCCTACTATTTTTAACTGTAATGCCCCAGATAGCGGAAACATGGAGTTATTGTGGCGTTATGGTAGCGAGGAGCAAAAAGCCAAATGGTTAACACCATTATTAGAAGGCCAGATTCGTTCAGTTTTCTTTATGACAGAGCCAGAAGTTGCTTCATCGGATGCCACCAATATGGAAGCTACAGCGATCGTTGAAGGTGATGAGGTGGTCTTAAACGGCACCAAGTGGTGGTCGAGTGGTGTTGGTGATCCGCATTGCAAAGTGGGTATTTTCATGGCCAGCACTCCGGATGAAAGTAAGGATCGTCACCATCAGCATTCAATGGTTCTTGTACCCTTAGATACTCCAGGGGTTGAAATTGTGCGTATGTTGCCAGTATTTGGTGCTTATGATGCCCCTCATGGTCATGGTGAGGTTAAATTTACGAACGTGCGATTGCCAGCATCTAGCTTTATTAGCGGCCCTGGTATGGGTTTTGAAATCGCTCAAGGGCGTTTAGGACCTGGCCGTATTCATCACTGCATGCGTTGCTTAGGCGCTGCCGAGAAATCATTAGAATTGATGGTGGATCGTGGCATGGCAAGAACCGCTTTTCATAAACCAATTCTTAAATTAGGCGGAAATGCCGAACGTCTAGCAGAAGCTCGCATTGCCATTGATCAGGCGCGTTTATTAACACTGTTTGCCGCTTGGAAGATGGACAAGGTAGGCGCCATGGGGGCCATGACTGAAATTTCAGCGATTAAAGTGGTTGCACCAAACGTTTTGCAGAAAGTTGTTGATGATACCATTCAAATTCATGGGGGAGCCGGAGTTAGTCAAGATACCCCATTAACCGCTTTTTATATGCAGGCGCGCTCTTTGCGCTTAGCGGATGGCCCAGATGAGGTTCATAAAGGTGTCATTGCACGTATTGAGCTGGCCAAGCGTGGGCACTTTAGTAAAAAAAGAAAATAATACTAATAAAGGAATGAGTATTATGACTATTAAAAGTACCTTCCTAAGCCAATAAAGTATTGCTGTACCAGCCCTGATGCGACGATAGGGCTGTTGCTGATAGTGTCACTAAATTGATAGTGGCGCAGGCCTGCATAAATCCCCCATTTTTTTTGCTCTGTTGTTGATTGCCAATTGAAATCATAGGTTGCAATAAATTCTACCTCTGCTGACCAGCCCGGTTCGGCTTGATAGGCTTTCTGGTTCCCTAGGGTAAGCTCGCTATTATCAATTCCATAATAATAATCATTTAAATCTTGGCTTTGGCTTTGCAGCCCGAAGGTGGTTAATAAGCGAAGGCTATTGAAGCTAGAAAAGGGCTTAAAGCTGTCGCGACGATAAAACGTTATCTCAGCTTCTTGCCCTTTATGAGTGGAAGAAATGTCGTGTAAAACGGCGATACGGCCAACCCAGCCACTGTCGAAGCGGCGCCCTACTTGTATGCCAGCTTCGAAAGAACTCTTGCGTTCTTCAAGGTCGTACTGTTGCAAAAAATCGCTGCTATTAATGTCCGCTTTTGAAAGCTTGCTATGACTTCTTATATTACCAATAAGGGAGCTGAAATAGGTTCCGTCGCGATAGAAGTTATAGCCAAAACGGTTAGCTTCAATGAATATTGGGCCGTAACCACCAAAGATCAGAGGGGTGGCACTCGCTTGGTTATCCACAGCCTTAAATTGGCTATTTTTGACGGTTACAGCGATAGACCACAAGCCGTACATAGGGCCTATTATTTTATCGCTTAGTGAGTGCTTATCGGCAAGAGTATTATTGGAAAAAATGGATAATATAATACTGTTGATCACTATTATTTTATTGGCTTTCATGTCAGTAATCCTTTAGCTGATGGTAAGTATAGCGCTATCAAAAGAGATGCTCGATTAGCTTTTTCTCTATGGCGTTATTAGGTAATTTGTTAGTGGTGGCTAACATAGCAGTAATTATCTTTTAACACTTGATCATCTTATGGCATCATACTCAGTCTAGAGTGTGAGTATTCACTCAAGTAAAACTTAAACTGTGTTAGTGACCACTTATCTATAACAAAATTGTCTAACCAATACTGACTGATTTAGTTGGCGGTTACTAACTTAATGAAATACTTTAACTTTATCCCTCAGAGCCACGCACAATAAGCGTTTTCTTCGATTGAATTATTTTAGTTTTCACCCCCTTGGCAGAAACGGTCGCTAAGTCCTTGTGATTTAAAGCAAATTTTCACATATCCACAGCATGGTTCACCTTGCAAAAGAGCCCCAGCATTTCTATAGTGTGCACTAGTGGAGTAAAGTGGGTAAAAGTGGGTTTTTGTAGTAATTGCTTAGGCAAAAAAACTGACTCAACATAATTGGGGCAAAAAGCAGTGTTTCGTGGACTCAGTGCGGTGAACTTAGATGCTAAAGGACGGCTAGCGATCCCGATGAAATATCGGCAATTGCTGGTGGATCTTTGTGCTGGGCGTCTGGTAGCCACTATTGATACTGAAGAACGTTGTTTATTGATTTATCCCATCGACGAGTGGGAAGTAATCCAAGCGAAAATAGAAGCATTACCGAGCTTTAACCCGAGCGCTCGACGAATCCAAAGATTATTGATTGGACATGCTACCGATATTGAGCTGGATGCTAATGGTCGCATCCTATTGTCTCAGCCATTACGTGAATATGCGCAGTTAGAAAAAGAAACGGTATTGTTGGGGCAAGGTAAAAAATTAGAGCTGTGGAGTAAAGAACTGTGGAATAGCCGTCGCGATGATTACATCGCTGAGGTTAATGCCCCAGAAATACTTCCAGACGAACTATTAAATCTTTCTTTATAAAGAAGTCTTATGGCAAAACGTAGCAGAACAAAGGTCAGCAAGACTGAGCGCCAACAAGCTGAGCAACAGCAAGCTGATCAAAAGAAAGATCAGATTGGGCTGGGAGTAGGAGAGCAAGAAGACCACTTTACGGTGTTATTACACGAAACCGTTGAAGGTTGTGTGGTCGATCCAGATGGTATTTATGTTGATGGAACCTTTGGCCGCGGCGGTCATAGTGAGTTGATATTAAGCAAGTTATCTGAACATGGCCGCTTATTTGGGTTTGATAAAGATCCGCAAGCGATTGAAACCGGTGAGGCGCTAGAGAAAAAAGATTCACGTTTTCAAATTATTAAAGCCAGCTTCGCCGAATTACAAAGCCAATTACAAGCCCGCGGCATTGATAAAATTGATGGTTTGTTATTGGATTTAGGTGTTTCTTCGCCGCAGTTAGACGATGCTGAGCGTGGTTTTAGTTTTATGCGCGATGGTCCTCTCGATATGCGAATGGATCCAACTTCTGGTGAAAGTGCAGAGGATTGGATTGCTCGGGTAAGTGCGGAAGAACTTGCAAGGGTAATGAAAGAATACGGCGAAGAGCGTTTCGCAAGGCGTATGGCGAATGCGGTTGTGCGTGAACGTGAGCTTCAGCACATTAATCGTACGGTGCAGTTGGCGGAAATATTAAAAGAAGCGAATCCAGCTTGGGAAAAGCATAAGCATCCAGCTACTCGTGCTTTCCAGGGAATTCGTATTCATATTAATAACGAGTTAGGGGATCTAGAGAGCATTTTAGATCAGTCTATTGATGTACTTAAAGTCGGTGGGCGCTTAGCGGTCATTAGCTTTCACTCGTTAGAAGATCGAATGGTGAAGCGTTTTATTCGTCGTCAAGAGCAGGGGCGTCCAATTCCAAGAGGCTTGCCGGTTTTAGATGACGATTTGGGTAAAACGATGAAGAAAATGAGTAAAGCCATTAAGCCCAAAGCGAATGAAGTCGGTGGTAACGTGCGGGCTCGCAGTGCGGTTTTACGTATAGCAGAGCGTATTGCTGGTGAGCGAGATTAGTTCTCCATGAGGCAAGCAGCTAAAAAAAATACGCTGATATTTTTAGCTTGGTTATTGGTCATTATGTGCGCAACGTTCCAGGTGGCGGCGACTCACTGGCATCGTCAGTTGGTTGCGCTTTGGCAGGTATCCGAGCATAAGCGATTGGTCTTAGAGCAAGATTATGGGCGTTTGTTATTAGAGCAAAGCGCGCTTACTGCTCATAGTCGAGTAGAGAGAATCGCTAAGCAAAAGTTGCAGATGATTGAAGCGCAAGATGTACAAGTAATTCGCAGCAGTCGCTAAAGCAGAGGTAGTAGCGTTGATCTCAGGAAGAGATCGGTTGTAATAATAATTAATTTGCTAACGGAATGGTTTTAGGAATAAGCAAAATGAAAGGCATACACTAACGTGGCTAACCCGCGGGCAAAAAAAGCTGCAACAAAATCAGTTACAGCAACAGTTGAATATCGTATACCAGTATGGCGCTTTGCGTTAGTGCTGAGCGTATTCCTGTGCTTAATAATTGTCGTAGCGGGTCGCATGGGGTATTTACATCTTGTTCAGCAATCTTTTTTGGCCGCTCAAGGTGAGCAGCGAATGGTACGAGATGAGTCGATTGCTGCCTTGCGAGGTGACATTAAAGACCGCCATGGTGAAGCGTTAGCCGTTAGCTCTCCAGTAAAAAGTTTATGGTTAAACCCTAAACTTTTTAATCCTAATGATGTCCCAAAGCTGGCTGCCAGCTTAGGGCTTTCAGCCAATAAACTTGCACGTCGGTTAAAACGCAACCGCCAGCAAGGCTTTATGTATGTAAAGCGCCACTTACCCCCTGAGCAAGCGAATAAAGTTTTAGCCTTAAAGTTGAAAGGCTTATCTGCAGATACAGAATACCGTCGTTTTTACCCTGCTTCAGAAGTCACTTCTCATGTTGTGGGTATGACTAATATTGATGGCAGAGGGCAAGAAGGTTTAGAGCTGGCTTATGATGATTGGCTTCAGGGGGCTCCTGGCCAGCAGCGGGTAGTCAAAGATTTATTAGGTAATGTTATTAAACAGCTGAACGTATCGGCTATTGCCAGTCCGGGGAATGAGTTGAAGCTTACCCTGGATCTACGTTTGCAGTACCTAGCTTATCGAGAATTGAAAGCCGTTGTGCAGGCGCATAAAGCGAACTGGGGCAGTGCGGTTTTATTGGATGCGAGCAATGGCGATATTTTGGCCTTGGTCAATCGCCCTTCTTATAATCCAAATAATCGCGCGACGTTAAACCCAGAAGATATGCGCAATAGGGCGCTAACAGACATGATTGAACCAGGCTCAACGATGAAGGCATTTACCGTCGCAGCGGCGTTAAAAAAGGGTAAATACGCCGCTCGTTCTGTGATTAATACCTCGCCCGGATATATGCGTATTAAACATAAAACTATTCGAGATCATCGAGATTATGGGCGTTTAGATTTAACCGGCATTATTAGAAAGTCGAGTAATATCGGCGTGACGAAATTGGCCCACGATATGGGGGCAGATTCTTTATGGGATATGCTGCATTCCGCTAAATTAGGCCAGGCCACAGCATTAGGGTTTCCAGGGGAGGCGGTTGGTCGTTTACCTTACCCGCAAAAATTGGATAAGTTAGGTTTAGCGACCTTATCCTACGGTTATGGTTTGTCGGTAACGCCATTGCAGTTAGCTCAAGCCTATACAGCTTTTGCTAATAGAGGCTGCATACATGAAGCGCGTTTGATTGTTACCAATAGGCAGATACCTTGTGAACAAATTATGCCCGCATCCGTAGCTAAAGACATGAGTCAAATGCTAGAAACAGTGACCCAAAAAGGCGGTACGGGAACTCGTGCTAAGGTAGCCGGTTATCGTGTAGGTGGAAAAACTGGCACCTCCCATAAAGTGGGTAAAGAAGGTTATCAAGATTCTGAATATACTGCGATTTTTGCTGGTATTGCGCCAATTTCAGATCCACGATTTGTTTTGGTGGTGGTGATCGATCAGCCTCAGGGGCAAGAATATTATGGTGGTGAAGTGGCTGCCCCGGTTTTTGGACGCATCATGGAAGCGGCTTTACGTACTTTGCAAATTGCACCAGATCAAAGTAAAGATTTTCATGTAGCGGAGGTTTCTTCATTATGAACCTCAAGCAACTACTAGCGCCTTATCTAGCCAATCTTTCTGTATTAGATAATTCACTGATGATTAGTGGTTTAGTAACTGATAATCGTGACGTCAAAACGGGTGATTGTTTTATCGCGCTAGCGGGCATTACCCATCATGGTAAAACCTTTATAGATGATGCTATTGCGCGCGGGGCTTGTGCGGTTTTATTGGAAGTGGCTGCAGAAGATGTTGTAAGTATTACTGAGCATTTAGGCATCACGATTATTGCAGTACCGAATTTAAAAGCGCTAGTGAATAAAATCTTAATTGATTTTTATCGGCTATCAAGTGATGTTTTTAATATGCACTTAATGGCTGTTACTGGCACGAATGGTAAAAGCAGTATTACGCGCTTTGCTGCCCAGATGAGTCATGCGCTACAGCAACCCACAGGCTTAATGGGAACGTTAGGTTTTGGGGTATGGCCAAATATTGTTGAGAGCAAAAATACCACACCAGAGCTGGCCGTTTTGTTGCGTCAGTTTGCCTTGATGAAAGCGCAAGGTGCAGAGCAAGTCGCGATGGAAGTTTCGAGCCATGGTATTGAGCAAAAACGCATTGAAGGATTAACCTTTGAAACTTCAGTTTTTGCAAACTTAAGTCAAGATCACCTTGATGATCATGGCGATATGGAAAGTTATTTTGCGCTGAAACGTGAGCTGTTTTTATTGCCAGGGTTACAGCATGCCATTATTAATGCTGATGACGAATATGGTCAGCGTTTATTGGCTGATGAGGCGATTAGCGCGCAAAAAATAAGTTATGGTTTTTCAGCGAGCGCAGACGTAAGAGTCGTGAGCTGGGTTATGCGCGGGGCGTCTATCGATGCTTCAATCGCAACGCCGTGGGGAAATGCCAGCTTTATTATTAATATGGTAGGTGACTTTAACCTAGCCAATGTATTAGCTGCGATCAGCTTATTGGCGCTGCAAAATAAATTTGAGTTTGCCGATATTATTGCTGCGATTAAGGGTATTACGCCAGCTCCTGGTCGAATGCAGGTATATAGCAAAGCCGGTTGTGCCAATGCGGTGGTGGATTTTGCTCATACCCCCGATGCTTTAAAAAATGTGTTATTAACCTTAAAAAAGCAAACTCTTGGTAACTTAGTCGTGGTCTTTGGCTGTGGTGGTAATCGCGATACCGATAAGCGTCCATTAATGGCTAATATTGCTCAGACTCATGCAGACCGTATTGTGTTAACGGCTGATAATCCAAGAAAAGAACCTTTGGATGTGATTATTCAACAGATGAAATCGGGCTTGGTAAGTGATCATAAAACCCCAGTGAGTATAGAATTGGATCGTACGCAAGCAATAGCACTAGCGTTAACTGACCTGGATGAAAATGATGTTGTACTCATTGCCGGAAAAGGACATGAGGCTTATCAAGATATTGATGGTAGCAAGATTCCTTATAGTGATGAGGCGGTATTATTATCACTAGGTTATCAAGACGTAGCACAGCAAACACATTTAAATAAGGAGGCCTTATGATGATGGCTTCTTTTAGCTTAATCGAATTGGCACAGGCTATTTCAGCAGATATTAAACCGTCTGATAAGCGCGATTTATTTGAAGATATTCAGGCACAGAAAATTAATACCGATACCCGCACTATCCAGCAAGGTGATGTTTTTTTAGCCTTGCGCGGGGAAAATTTTGATGGTCATGATTATCTTGAACAGGCTCAAAAAAGTGGTGCGATAGCCGCCATAGTCGATGAAGATTATTTACAGTCAAATTCAGAGAATTCTACATTTTTGACTCTACCTTTATTGGTAGTTAGCGATACCTTATTGGCACTAGGGCAAGCGAGTTTATGGAATCGTAAAAAATTCACTGGCCCCTTAATCGCTATTACTGGCAGTGCAGGTAAAACGTCAGTGAAGTCTATGGCCGCGCATATGATGCAATTATTAGGACATTGCTGGGCGACACCGGGTAATTTCAATAATCACATCGGCGCGCCACTGACATTATTGGGACTAGAGCAACAGCATAAAGCCGCGGTGATAGAATTGGGTGCCAGTAGCGCAGGTGAGATAGCTTATACCTCTCAGTTCGCGCAGCCAGAGGTCGTGATTATTACCAATGTTAGTGGCGCTCATTTAGAAGGTTTTGGCAGCATAGAAACCATTATGCGCACCAAGGGAGAAATTATTGATGCTTTGGCTGAAAATGGTTGTGCGGTGTTAAATGCTGACGATATTTTCTTTGCCGATTGGGTCTTGCGTGCTGGTAAGCGCAAAGTATTAAGTTTCGGTATCGAGCATTATGCCGATGTGATGGCAAAAAATATTATTTGTGACGAAAAGGGCAGTCGTTTTGATGTGGTTTACCAGCAGCAATGTGTTGCCTGTGAAATTCCACTATTAGGCCAGCACAATGTATTAAATAGCTTATCGGCCATAACAGCCGGTTTAGCTCTAGGTCTTGAACTCGCTAAAATTACCGCCCAACTGAAAACCTTGCCTATGGTTGATGGTCGCTTGCAGTGGGTTGATGGCGAAGGTCAGGTCCGTATTTTAAATGATAGTTACAACGCTAGCCCTGCTTCGGTAAAAGCGGCCATTGATGTGTTGGCGTTGTGGCAAGAAAAAGCCTGGTTGGTATTAGGTGATATGGCAGAGTTAGGAGAAGACTCGCCAGCGATTCATGCTGAGATAGGTGAGTATGCAGAGCAAAAAGGTATTGCGAATTTTGTGGCTATAGGCTCAGCGTGTCGTCATGCAGTTGAAGCATTCAAGAAAACAAGAGATGCACACTGGTTCGAACAGCAAAGTGATTTGCTGAATTACATTAATGAAAATAAACAACCTGGCCAGGTTTTTTTGGTTAAAGGTTCACGCAGTGCAGGTATGGATAAGATCGTTACTGCATTGTCGCTTAAGAGTGATGTTGGCTCTTTAAATACCATTGGGGAAGTATAAACATGTTGTTATGGCTAGCGGAATATTTAACACAATTTCACTCAGGTTTTGCGGTCGTGCAATACCTTTCGTTACGCGCAATATTTGCAGTGATTACCGCCTTAACAGTGGCGTTATTTTTAGGTCCTAAAGTCATTCGTAAACTGCGCAAATATCAAATTGGGCAAGCGATTCGTGATGATGGCCCTAAATCACACTTAAGCAAAGCGGGCACGCCGACTATGGGTGGTGCGCTGATTTTATTATCGATTACGGTCAGTACCTTGTTATGGGGCAACTTAGAAAATAAGTACGTTTGGTTAACCTTGTTAGTCACACTGGCATTTGGCGTGATAGGTTGGGTTGATGATTACCGTAAAGTGGTGGAAAAAAATTCTCGAGGATTGCCTGCGCGCTGGAAATACTTTTGGCAATCGGCTTTGGCCATCGTTGCGGCAATAACTATGTTTGCTACAGCACCGAGTTCAGCTGAAACGTCTTTAATTATTCCTTTCTTCAAAGATGTAATTATAGAACTGGGTATTTTTTATATCGTATTAAGTTATTTTGTTATCGTCGGTGCGAGTAATGCCGTTAATTTAACCGACGGCCTAGATGGTTTAGCTATTTTACCGACAGTGATGGTTGGTGCTGCACTGGGTTTATGTGCTTATTTTGCCGGTAATATTAATTATTCTGACTATCTATCCATTCCTTATGTTATTGGTGCGGGAGAATTGGTTGTCTTTAGTGGTGCTCTGGTCGGCGCTGGTGTTGGTTTCTTGTGGTTCAATACTTACCCTGCTCAAGTATTTATGGGGGATGTGGGTTCATTGGCTCTTGGGGCGGCCCTAGGCATGATGGCGGTTATTACTCGTCAAGAAATCGTATTCTTTATTATGGGGGGCATATTTGTCGCCGAAACCATGTCGGTGATTCTACAAGTTGGTTCCTTCAAATTAACCGGTAAACGAATTTTCCGCATGGCGCCATTGCACCACCATTATGAGTTGAAAGGCTGGCCTGAGCCACGAGTTATTGTGCGTTTTTGGATTGTCACTTTGCTTTTGGTTTTAGCCGGTTTAGCAACGTTAAAAATTCGATAACCACAGCTGAATGATACAAAGCTTGAATAGCTAAAGATGATAAACGGGACATTTTAACATTATGACAAACTTGATTGCTTCTGATCAAAAACGCTTAATTATCGGCATGGGCCAAACAGGGCTCTCGTGCGCGCGTTTTTTGACGGCTAAAGGTTTGTCATTTGATTTATGTGATAGTCGTGAGACCTTGCCTAATCAAGAGAAAATCGAAGCGGAATTTCCTCAGTGTAAAATATTTAATGGCGAATTGCAGGGAGAGATCCTCGCTCAGTATCAAGAACTAATCGTCAGTCCAGGTATTGCTATTGCAGAGCCTGCTATTGTATTTGCGCAACAGCAAGGCAGCCGCATACGAGGGGATGTGGATCTATTTGCCGAGTATGTCACTAAGCCTATTATTGGTATTACTGGCTCCAATGGGAAAAGTACCGTCACAACCTTAGTGGGAGAAATTCTAGCGGCCGCAGGCCATAAGCCTGCGGTTTGTGGCAATATTGGTATTCCAGTTTTGGATGTATTATTAAATGATGATGACTATCACTGTTATGTGGTTGAGCTCTCGAGCTTTCAATTAGAAACGACTCATCATTTAGCGGCAGAAGTCGCTTGCGTATTGAATTTGAGTGAAGATCATATGGATCGTTATGATTCTATGATGAGTTATTACCAAGCGAAGCACAGAATTTTTCAAGGTTGTCGCAGTATCGTTATTAACCGCGAAGATAGTCTGACCCAGCCTTTAGTCAGTGACTCTATGCCAAAGAAAAGCTTTGGTTTGACCATGGCAGAAAACCCAGTTGCCGCCAAAAATCAATATTCTATTGCACTTAAAAATGATTCTTCCAATACAGATCAAGTGCAAGAATTCTTAATGAAAGAACAGCAGCCAATTTTTCCGCTGGCTAAATTAAAAATTAAAGGCCGCCATAATCAATTAAATGCGCTCGCGGCGATTGCTATTGTTGACTCCTTACCCGCAGCTTTTAGTGTCGACAAAAATCAATTACAGCAGGTATTGACGAACTTCATTGGCCTTCCACATCGCTGTGCTAGGGTCGCAGAAATTGATGGTATTGAATATTACAACGATTCTAAAGGCACTAATGTCGGCTCTACACTTGCTGCGATTGAGGGTCTGGCTGCTAGAGATGCTAACAATATAATCTTGATTGCTGGCGGAGTGGGTAAAGACCAAGACTTTGAACCTTTAGTTGATGCTTGTGAGACAAGTGTTAAGCAGGCGCAGCTATTTGGTCGTGATGCCAGCATGATTGCTAGCCGTTTAAAGTCGGTTTGTGAAACGAATATTGTTGAAACATTAGAGCAAGCTTTAATTCAAGCTCGACAAGGGGCTAGTGCAGGGGATGTTATTTTATTCTCTCCTGCGTGCGCCAGTTTTGATCAGTTTGCAAATTATGTGAAACGTGGTGAAGCCTTTGAACAGCTCGTTGCTGAAATTATTCAGCAAAGGAGTGAATAATGAGCGCTAATGTTTCAGCCAATGTCTCTGTCGGCAGCACGACTAAAAATACTATCAAGAAAAGCAATAACGGCTCAGTGTCTGCGCTACCTTGGTTATCAGCCTTCACTGATAAGGATAAGGTAGCAGAGCTGTTAGCAGTAAAAATGAATGCTTTAGTCTGGTCGTGGTTAGGTTTGATGGCTCTTGGTTGGGTTATGGTTATGTCGGCTTCTACGAGTATTGCCGAAACCTATACCGGTAATGCCGCGTATTTTTCTAGCCGCCATGGGGTATACATAGTACTGGGAGTTTTCATTGCCTTCTTAGTCAGTCGAATTCCTTTATCTTGGTGGCAGAAGACAGACTGGTTATGGTTATTACTAGGTGGGGTCGGTTTAGTGGCGGTATTGATCCCAGGAGTGGGCCATGAAGTTAATGGTAGTGCTCGTTGGTTAAATTTAGGTTTAGTAAAGGTGCAGCCATCTGAAATCGTAAAGTTAACGGCAGTGCTTTATATTTCTGGTTATTTAATTCGCCGCCAAGCCGAAGTGCAAAATCAATGGTCAGGGTTTATTAAGCCTTTAGTCATTCTAGGAATCATAGTCGTTTTATTATTATTAGAACCCGACTTTGGTTCGGTTGTTGTATTGATGGGCGCTGTGCTGGTTTTATTGTTTTTAGGCGGGGTTAAAGCGGGGCAGTTTTTCTTATTAGTCTTAGCTACCTTGGTTTTGGGTTATCTGGTTGTCACTGCAGAGGAATACCGCCTTGCCCGTTTAACGACGTATTGGCAACCTTTTCACCCTGATAATGTCTATGGTTCTGGCTACCAGTTGGCGCAAGCGTTAATCGCCTTTGGTCGTGGAGAGTTATGGGGGACGGGTTTAGGGGAAAGCGTACAAAAACTATTTTATTTACCTGAGGCTCATACCGATTTTGTATTTGCTATTTGGTCCGAAGAAACGGGTTTAGTCGGTGGTTTATTTGCGCTTGGGTTATTAGCGTTTTTCTTATCTCAGTGCATGATGATTGGTTGGCAAGCGCAGAAAGTTGGAAGTTTATACGGTGCCTTTATCTGCTTTGGTATTGCGACTTTATTTGGTTTGCAGGTGATTATTAATCTAGGGGTTAATACCGGTTTATTGCCAACTAAGGGCTTAACCTTACCCTTCTTTAGTTATGGTGGCAGTAGTTTATTGATTTGTTGTGTGATGGTTGCTTTGGTTTACCGTGTTAGTAGCGAGTTAGATTCTAGTACAGCTAAAAAAGATATTACGAAAAAGACTCGTAAGAAAACCCGTAAAAAATCAGTCCTTAGCCATGATGCCTCAAGTTCGGCTATGGAAAATACCATTAGTTTTGATGAAACGAAAAAGTCTATGAGCGGCTTTGATGCTTACGTCGAAGAGTTCAATACTGAAAAGTTAAAGGGAGGTCGTGATGATCACTAAGGCAGTTGCGACTAGTAAAAACCCAACGGCTAAGAGAACCGTAATGGTCATGGCGGGGGGCACGGGTGGCCATGTATTTCCTGCTTTGGCTGTGGCCGATGCTTTAAAAAAGCAGGATTATGATATTCACTGGTTAGGGACAGCGGCAGGAATTGAAGCTGAATTAGTTCCTAAAGCAGGATACCCATTGCATTGTATTAATGTGACTGGGCTACGGGGAAAAGGTAAGCTCGCATTATTCGCCGCGCCATGGAAGATTATTAAGGCTATTTATCAAGCTTGGAGTTTTATGCGTATTGTTCGTCCAAGCGCGGTATTAGGTTTAGGTGGTTTTGCTACTGGCCCTGGGGGAATTGCGGCTAAGTTATTAGGCATACCGCTATTAATTCATGAGCAAAATGCATTTCCCGGTATGACAAATCGGTTATTAAAGCCTTTTTCTAATGTCGTCATGCAGGCATTCCCTAATACTTTTAAGGGTAAAAAAGGCTTGGCTAACTTATTGACCACCGGCAATCCGGTACGAGAAAATATTTTAGCGTTAAGTGCATCTCGCAATAATGAGAGAAATGAAGAATGTAAGTCAAAAGAGACTGCAGAAACTCGAGGCCTCAATGTCTTAGTTGTCGGTGGCAGCTTAGGGGCCGTGGCATTGAATAATGCGGTAATGGATGCCTTAGCTTTGATAATAAAAGAAAGTGCTGAAAATTTCTTACCTAATATTTGGCACCAGGTAGGTAAAAAAAATATTGATTCGGTTCAGCAAGCTTATAAAGACAAGGGGCTTGCCAATAAAGCCAAGGTTGTTGCGTTTATTGATGATATGGCTGCCGCCTATCAATGGGCAGACTTGGTTGTATGTCGGTCAGGGGCTTTAACGGTTTCTGAAGTAGCTTGTGCGGGTAAAGCGGCCATTTTTATCCCATTTCCTTTTGCCGTAGACGATCATCAAACCGCCAACGCACAGGTATTGGTCAATGCCGGTGGTGCCGAAATTAAGCAACAAAAAGAACTCACTGCACAGTGGTTAGCTGGTCGTTGGAAATTCTACGGCGAGAACCCTCAACAGATTAAACACATGTCGATGGCGTCTACTAGTGTATCGATTGCTGATGCAACCCAGGTTGTCACCAAGCAAGTAATAAAACAAATAAGGTTAACAGATTAATGGCTAACGAGAATCCACAGACTTCAGGGCCGGCAGAAGCCTACGCAATACCAGAGATGCGTCGAATTAAACGCATTCATTTTATTGGTATTGGGGGTGTTGGTATGTGTGGTATTGCCGAAGTATTATTGAATCAAGGTTATCAAATTAGTGGCTCTGATTTACGTCAATCTGCCGTTACCCAGCATTTGATTAACCTGGGGGCTGAAGTGTTTCTCGGCCACCAGAGTGAGAATGTGGATAACGTCGATGTGGTGGTGGTTTCAACCGCCATTGATCCTAGTAATCCAGAAATTAAAAATGCGATGGAAAAGCGGATTCCTATCGTGCGTCGTGCGGAAATGTTGGCCGAGTTAATGCGCTTTCGTCATGGCATTGCGGTTGCGGGTACTCATGGTAAAACCACGACCACTAGTTTAGTAACGTCTATTCTAGCGCAGGCAAAACTGGATCCTACTTATGTGATTGGTGGTCGTTTAAATAGTTCAGGTAGTAATGCACGATTAGGCGCGAGTCGTTATTTAGTCGCCGAAGCGGATGAAAGTGATGCTTCGTTTTTACACCTGCAACCGATGACATCCATCATTACCAATATTGATGCCGATCATATGGAAACGTATGGTGGTGATTTTGGCAAGTTAAAGCAGACCTTTATCGACTTTTTACATAATTTACCATTCTATGGCTTGGCAGTACTGTGTATAGACGACGATAATGTGCGCGAAATTTTACCGCAAGTATCTCGTCAGTTTGTCACTTATGGTTTAAGTGAAGATGCTGATTTTAGAGCCTTTGATATTGTGCAAGAAGGTTTATTTACTAGCTTCAAAGTTAAGCGTCCTCATGGTGCGGATGATTTAACCGTACGCATGCGTATGCCAGGGGTGCATAACGTATTAAATGCGTTAGCCGCCATAGTGGTTGCTTCTGATGAAAAAGTAGATGATGAAGCGATTGTTCATGCGCTAGAGAATTTTGCTGGGGTTGGTCGACGTTTCCAAGTATGTGCCGAAGTAGAATGTACTGATACTGAAGGTAATGAAGGCAGCGTATTATTAGTTGATGATTATGGTCATCACCCACGGGAAGTCGAAGTGACTTTAGAAGCCATTCGAAAGGGCTTTCCTGAGCGCAGATTGGTCGCGTTATTCCAGCCTCATCGCTATAGCCGTACTCGTGACTTGTATGAGGATTTTGTGCGGGTTTTATCTGAGCCAGACGTTTTATTATTGATGGATGTCTATCCCGCGGGAGAAAAACCCATTGCGGGTGCAGAAGGTCGTGCCTTGTGCCGTAGCATTCGACAGCGCGGCGCGATAGATCCGGTTTTTATCGAGCGAGATGAAGATGTGGCTCAAGTATTGAATAAGGTATTAAAGCCAGGGGATCTTTTATTGACTCAAGGTGCAGGGGATGTGGGTAGTTTAGCCATTACATTAACCCAGCAATTACCCCATATTGTTGCCAATTGTACGGCCGTGAAGGGTGGTCAATAAATGAGTTATACAATAACCGAAAGTGAGAAACTGGCTTTAGGAAAAGTCGCTGTATTAATGGGAGGCACTTCGGCCGAGCGTCCTGTTTCATTGAATAGCGGTTCTGCAGTATTAAATGCATTAATAGAAATCGGTGTGGATGCGTTTGCCATCGATATTCATGAGAATGCGGCTGAGCAATTATCCCAAGCTGAATTTGATCGTGCTTTCATCGCCTTACATGGTCGCGGTGGTGAAGATGGCACTATGCAGGGTTTATTAGAATTATTAAATAAACCTTATACTGGCAGTGGCGTTATGGCCTCGGCATTGGGTATGGATAAGTGGCGTACGAAATTGGTATGGGATGCTTGTGATGTAGCAACGCCTAAAGCCTTTGTTTTAGAACCCGACAGTGACTGGGATTCTATCATGCAAGCCTTAGGTGGTTTGGCCATGGTGAAGCCTGCACGGGAAGGCTCTAGTATTGGTATGCGCAAAGTACATAGCAGTGAGGGGTTGGCAGATAGTTATGCTTTTGCTTCACAGCATGATGATCTAGTGATTGCTGAGCAATATATAGAAGGCCGTGAATTTACGGTGGCGATATTAGGTGATGATGCATTACCCGCGATTCAATTGATCACAACGCACGATTTTTATGATTTTGATGCTAAATATAAGGCCAATGATACGCAGTATTTATTACCTTCTGGTTTACCTGATTATGCCGAAGGTGAATTACAAAAGATGGCATTAAAAGCGTTCAAGTTGGTGGGGTGTCATGGCTGGGGGCGAGTTGATGCGATGCAAGATGGTGATGGCAATTTTTGGTTATTGGAAGTGAATACCAGCCCAGGCATGACGGATCATTCGTTAGTACCTATGGCGGCGAATGCAGGGGGGCTATCTTTTTCTGCGTTGGTGGTGAAAATTTTGCAACAGACACTCTAATTGGAATTAATCAATGTTTGTTAGCTCGATGAAGGACCAGGCGAATAAAGCGAAGCGTAATAAAAATTCGCCTCAGCCCAAAAAAACTGGGCGAGCAACAGCGAATAAAGGGGCGACTCGATTAGAAAAGAAAACGCCGTTTTCTTTAAAGCGACTAGTACCTACTGTGCCATTATGGTTAGTACAAGGTGTATTTGTTATTGCGCTATTGGTCTCATCCGTTTGGGGATTACAGCAAGTGCGTTGGGGTTGGCCGGTTGAGCAAGTAGAGATTGAGGGTGAATTTCGCTATTGGCAAGCCGAGGATTTAGCAAAGCAGTTATTGTGGATAAAAGAACAGAATTTTTTCTCTCTTGATGTTCGTCAAGTGAAGTATGAGTTGGAGCAGCTGGCGTTAATAAAAAGTGTGCAAGTGAAGAAAGTTTGGCCAGAAACTTTATTAGTTAAGTTTAAAGAGGACATACCTGTTGCGGTATGGAATCAGCAAACTTTATTAAACCCAAAAGGTGAAGAGTTAATTTTACCAGTGAGTTTTGATGCTGCAGCTTTACCAAAGCTGTCTGGGCCAGAGCAGCAAACGGAACAGGTGATGCGTCAGTTTCAGCGTTTTCAATCGCGTTTATCTTCGGTAGATGCGGCCATGGTGAGTTTATCTATGAATGCTGTGGGCAGTTGGCGGGTAGAGTTAGAAAACAGCTGGGTGATTCGCTTAGGTCGACAGCAGTTAGAGCAACGCTTAGAGCGTTTGATTGAGTTATTAAAAATACTGCCGCATGAAAAAGTAGCAGTTGTTGATCTTAGATACGGAAAAGGGGCAGCCATTAAATGGCTGCCTATTTAGGAGATAGACATGAGTCAAGGGCAGCAAAAAAATATGCTGGTTGGACTGGATATTGGCACTTCCAAAGTTGTCGCAATTGTTGGCGAGATGACAGCAGAAGGCGGAATCGAAATAGTAGGCTTGGGGTCGAATCCTAGTCGTGGTATGAAAAAAGGCGTTGTCGTGAATATTGAGTCGACAGTGCAGTCGATTCAGCGAGCGGTGGAAGAAGCTGAATTGATGGCAGGCTGTCGCATTCACTCTGTGTATGCGGGGATTGCAGGTAGTCATATTCAATCGATGAACTCTCATGGCATGGTAGCCATTAGAGATCGTGAAGTTACTTACGGCGATATTGAGCGTGTTATCGAGGCGGCAAAAGCGGTTCAGTTGCATGGCGAAAATCGTATTCTGCACGTATTGCCACAAGAATATTCGATTGATACTCAAGAGGGCATTAAAGAGCCTATTGGTATGTCTGGGGTTCGCTTGGAAGCCAAAGTTCATATGGTGACTGGGGCGATGAATGCCGCTCAGAATATTGAACGTTGTGTGCGCCGTTGTGGTTTAGAAACCGACGATATTATTTTAGAGCAACTGGCATCGAGTTATGCGGTATTAACAGAAGATGAAAAAGAGCTGGGTGTTTGTTTAGTCGATATCGGTGGTGGTACTACGGATATTGCTATCTTTACCGATGGGGCTATTCGTCATACTTCGGTGATCCCGATTGCCGGTGATCAGGTTACTAATGATATTGCGATGGCATTACGAACGCCAACTCAGCACGCAGAAGATATTAAAATTAAATACGCTTGCGCGTTAACGCAGTTAGCGAAAGAAGATGAAACTATTAAAGTGCCAAGTGTGGGGGATCGACCGCCACGTGATTTATCACGACAAGCTTTGGCCGAAGTAGTTGAACCTAGATACGACGAATTATTCACGTTAATTCAGGCTGAATTACGTCGTAGTGGGTACGAAGAGTTAGTAGCTGCCGGTATCGTTTTAACCGGGGGTACTTCCAAAATGGAAGGGGTAGTCGAGTTAGCAGAAGAAATCTTTCATATGCCGGTGCGTTTAGCTAAGCCGATTGGAGTTTCAGGTTTGACAGACGTGATCAATAACCCAATTTATGCAACCGCAGTAGGACTGCTTCAGTATGCCGCTATGCAGCAAAAAGACCCAATTAGAACGAATAGTAGAGAAGAAGCGCCGATAGACTTCTTTTCACGTGTAAAACATTGGATTCAAAACAACTTTTAATATTTAATAGCTATAGCGCACGGCGCTAAGCTCAGAAAAGGAGATAGAGCTATGTCTCAGCAACGGGAAGGGGATATGTTCGAATTAGCAGACGATCTGCCACAAAGTGCAGTAATAAAAGTCATTGGTGTTGGTGGTGGCGGTGGTAATGCCGTTCAACACATGGTGGTTAATAACGTTGAAGGCGTAGAATTTATTTGCGCTAATACAGACTCGCAAGCTTTACGTAATGTAGAAGCGCGCTCTGTTATTCAATTAGGTGGCGCAGTAACAAAAGGTTTAGGCGCTGGGGCGAATCCTGAAATAGGACGTCAGGCGGCTATGGAAGATCGTGAACGTATTGCTGAAGCTATCAGTGGTGCGGATATGGTTTTTATTACCGCAGGTATGGGAGGGGGCACCGGAACGGGTGGTGCGCCAGTGGTTGCTGAAGTAGCAAAAGAATTAGGTATATTGACCGTTGCCGTGGTTACGAAACCATTCCCATTTGAAGGAAAGAAACGATCTGTTATTGCTGAGCAAGGATTGACTCAGTTAGCGGAAAGCGTTGATTCTTTGATTACTATCCCTAATGAAAAGCTGCTGAGCGTATTAGGTAAGAATAGTAGTCTATTAGATGCCTTCAGTGCGGCTAACGATGTCTTATTAGGTGCTGTGCAAGGCATCGCTGATTTGATTATGCGCCCAGGTATGATCAACGTGGATTTCGCCGACGTACGTACTGTCATGTCTGAAATGGGTCAAGCCATGATGGGCACAGGTACAGCTTCTGGTGATAACCGTGCTCGTGAAGCGGCAGAAGCTGCAATTGGTAGCCCATTATTAGAAGATGTTGATCTGCAGGGTGCTCGTGGCATCTTGGTTAACGTCACCGCTGGTTTGGATTTATCTCTAGGTGAGTTCACTGAAGTTGGTGAAGTTATTGAAGAATTTGCATCTGAGCACGCAACCGTTGTAGTGGGTACTGTAATTGATCCTGAACTTAGTGATGAATTAAGGGTCACAGTGGTTGCTACAGGTCTTGGTTGCAAGACTGCGGCTGAGAAACCAAAAAAAGTTGTTGATAATACCCTTGCCCCTGAACCGGCTAGAAAGGTACCAACAACGGTTGCAGATTATGCTGAGTTAGATAAGCCTGCACACGTTCGTCAGAGAGAGGCGGCTGCTGCCGCAACTACGGCAGACGGTACGAAGGCTAAGGATATGGATTATCTAGATATCCCTGCTTTCTTACGACGCCAGGCTGATTAACGAATCGTTACTGGCGTGCTCAGATATACTTGGTATAATGAGCCGCTATTAATAATAATTAGTTAGTTTTTTTCAACAATATCGGTAAATCGACATGATTCGTCAACGTACGCTCAAAAATACAATCCGCGCAACTGGCGTTGGTCTGCACTCAGGTGAAAAAGTTTACCTGACGCTTAAGCCTGCCCCTGTCGATCATGGTATTGTTTTCCGACGTGTTGACTTAGAACCTATTGTTGATATTCAAGCAAAAGCGACTAATGTTGGTGAAACGACTATGTCGACGACACTCGTTCAAGACGGTGTGCGCGTTGATACAGTTGAGCATCTATTATCTGCTATGGCGGGTTTAGGTATTGATAACGCCATTGTTGAATTGAGTGCACAAGAAGTACCTATTATGGATGGCAGTGCTGGTCCATTTGTTTTCTTGATTCAATCGGCGGGTATTGCCGAGCAGTCTAAAGCCAAGCGCTTTATTCGAATTAAGAAGAAAGTTGAAGTGCGTGAAGGTGATAAGGTGGCTTCTTTTGTGCCTTATGATGGTTTTAAAGTTACTTTTGAAATTGATTTTGATCACCCAGCCTTTAAGCAAAGCGCTCAGCAGGCCAGTTTAGATTTTTCTTCGACTTCTTTTGTTAAAGAAGTTAGCCGCGCACGTACCTTTGGTTTTATGAAGGATATCGAGTTTTTGCGCTCTAAAAATCTAGCCTTAGGTGGTAGCGTTAATAACGCCATTGTTGTTGATGAATATCGTGTATTGAACGAAGATGGCTTACGTTACGATGATGAGTTCGTAAAACACAAAATTTTGGATGCGGTAGGTGATCTATACCTACTGGGTCATAGTTTAATGGGTGAATTTGTTGGTTTTAAATCAGGTCATGGTTTAAATAACAAATTATTACGCGCTCTTGAACTGCAGACGGATGCTTGGGAGTTCGTCGAATTTGCCGAAGAAAATGCCCCTATTTCTTATATCAAGCCTGTAGCAGCTACCGAATAAGCTGCTTTAACTTTTTGTAAAGTTAGCATTTTTGATATTTAAAAATAAAGGCCATAGTTAATATGGCCTTTATTTTATTTGGATAGCCATACAATACTAATGAATATAATCATAGTCGGTAAACGGCATGGACAATCGAAAACATACGCTTTAGGGCCAGTAGTGCGTTTTTTGCTACTGACATCCTTGTGTGTGTTGCCGTTTGCTATGGGCGCGACGGGATATTTATTAGCGGCCCATCTAGCTGACAAGGGATTATTAGATCCTATTGCAGCTAAGGCGTGGGAGAAAAACCTTGATGAACAACGTCAAGAACTGCAAGAAATTCGCCAGCATGCCGATCAAGAACTCGATGGTTTAACGCTACGTTTAGCAGAGCTGCAAGCCAAACTTCTGCGTATTGATGCTCTCGGTGAGCGTTTAATTGATATTACTAAAATCAATGGCGAAGAGTTTGATTTCTCCGCTGTGCCTGCCGTTGGTGGCCCGGGTATTTTAGGAGAAAGCTATCAAGCGCCTGAGATACAGTCTGTATTAGATAATTTAGCCTCCAAAATTGATCGCCGTGAGCAGCAATTAGAAGTGCTCGATGATCTGCTATTAGCCAACAAAATTAAAGCCGATACTTTTGTTGCTGGCCGCCCGATTAAGCGTGGCTGGATGTCGTCCCGATATGGTAAGCGTACCGATCCTTTCAATGGGCGTTTGGCTTGGCATGCGGGGGTAGACTTTGCCGGTAAAGAAGGCTCCGATGTTATTGCGGTCGCCTCCGGTATTGTAACCTGGGCGAGTGATCGTTATGGCTATGGTAAATTGGTTGAGATTAATCATGGTAATGGTTATAAAACCCGTTATGCCCACGGTGCGGAAATCAAGGTAAAACTTGGTGATGTAGTGCGTAAGGGTGATGTTGTTGCTGCTATGGGAAGTAGTGGTCGCTCTACCGGCCCCCATGTTCATTTTGAAGTCTACAAAAACGGTCGTACTGTTGATCCCGCCGCTTATTTGCACCGTACTTTGCGCTAAATCGTTGTAATCTCTCTCTTTTTTGTTATAAATATGGGAATGCCTTATTAAAGACCTTGCTCGGTCTTCATGGTCCTTCTCGCTATCTCTATTTTTTGGGTTTAAAAAACAATAATCATGATCGGTAATCTATTTAGTAAAATCTTTGGTAGCAAAAACGACCGCGAATTAAAACGCATGGGAAAGGTCGTTGTTAAAATTAATGCGCTTGAAGATGCATTAGCAGCGCTAACCGATAGCGAGCTACAAGCTAAAACCCCAGAGTTTAAGCAGCGTATAGCGGCTGGAGAATCGTTAGATTCACTTTTGCCAGAGGCTTTTGCCGTCTGCCGTGAAGCCAGTAAGCGCATCATGAATATGCGTCACTTTGACGTGCAGCTGATTGGTGGTATGACACTGCATGAAGGCAATATTGCTGAAATGCGTACTGGTGAAGGTAAAACCCTAGTAGGTACCTTGCCTACCTATTTGAATGCGCTAACCGGTAAAGGCGTTCATATAGTCACGGTAAACGATTATTTGGCTTCTCGTGATGCTGAGTGGATGCGCCCTCTGTATGAATTCTTGGGCTTAACGCTAGGGGTTGTTGTTCCTGGTCTAGATCCAGAAACTAAGCGTGCTCAGTACAATTGCGATATTACTTACGGTACGAATAACGAATTTGGTTTCGATTATCTACGTGACAACATGGCCTTCTCTACTGCCGAGAAAGCTCAGCGTGAATTAAACTTTGCGATCGTCGATGAAGTGGATTCTATCTTGATCGATGAGGCCCGTACGCCTTTGATTATCTCTGGCCCTGCAGAAGATAGTTCAGCCTTGTATAAAAAGATGAATATCTTGATTCCGCAACTCACACAGCATATTGAGGCGGAAGAAGGCAAAGAAGAGCAGCAAGGTCACTATATTCTTGATGAGAAGCAGCGCTCCATAGAGTTGACTGAACTGGGTCATGAATATGTAGAAGACATGCTAGAAAAAGAAGGTGTCTTGAAAGAAGGTGAAAGCCTTTATTCTTCTTCTAACTTAACTTTATTACATCACGTTAATTCTGCATTACGTGCCCACGTTATTTATCAGAAAAACGTGGATTACATTATTCAAAACGACCAGATAGTTATTGTTGATGAACATACTGGACGTACTATGCCGGGTCGTCGTTGGGGCGAAGGCTTGCATCAAGCGATTGAGGCGAAAGAAGGCGTTAATATTCAAGCCGAAAGCCAGACCTTGGCTTCAACCACCTTTCAGAATTTCTTCCGCTTGTATAACAAGTTAGCGGGCATGACAGGTACAGCAGATACTGAAGCGTTTGAATTTCACCAGATTTATAATTTAGCTGTGGTCGTGATTCCGACGAATAAGTCCGTTAAGCGTATCGATTATAACGATGTTGTTTTCTTAACTCAGGCCGAGAAGTACGAAGCGGTTATTGAAGAGATTCGTGAGGTCGTTGCGCAAAAACGCCCAGTACTGGTGGGTACTGCCTCGATTGAAACCTCAGAGTTACTCTCTCAAGCATTAACCAAAGCTAAAGTGCCGCACAGCGTATTAAACGCTAAGCAGCACGAGAAAGAAGCACAGATTATTGCTCAAGCCGGTGCGGCGGGTTCCATTACAATTGCTACCAACATGGCGGGTCGTGGTACCGATATCGTTTTAGGGGGCAACTGGGAAGTTGAGGTTGCTGCTTTAGATAATCCTACAGAGCAACAGATTGCTGATATTAAAGCGGCTTGGCAGCAACGCCATGATGATGTATTAGCGGCCGGTGGTTTGCATATTATTGCGACTGAACGTCATGAATCTCGTCGTATTGATAATCAGCTACGTGGACGTGCGGGTCGTCAAGGTGACGCCGGTTCTTCACGCTTTTTCTTATCCTTAGAAGATAGCCTAATGCGTATCTTTATGTCGGATCGTATCCGTAACATGATGAAAGCGTTAGGTATGGAAAAAGGCGAGTCCATTGAACACCGTATGGTGAGTAATGCGATTGAAAAAGCCCAGCGTAAAGTTGAAGGTCGTAACTTTGATATTCGTAAGCAGCTATTAGAATACGATGATGTGGCCAATGATCAGCGCCGGGTAATTTACGATCAGCGTAATGACATTATGGCTTCAGACGATATCTCTGATGTGGTCGCTAATATCCGCCAAGACGTATTGCGTGAAGCGATTGATAATCATATTCCTCCACAGAGCTTAGAAGAGCAGTGGGATATTCCTAGCCTTGAAGCTGAGTTGAAATCTGAATTTGATTTAGAATTACCGTTGCAGCAATGGTTAGACGCCGACGATAAACTGTATGAAGAAAACTTACGTGAGCGTATTGCGACAGCATTAAATGAAGCTTATAAAGCGAAAGAAGATGCGGTTGAGACTCAGCCAGGGCAGCCAAACCCATTACGCATGTTTGAAAAACAAGTCATGCTGCAGGTTGTTGATAACCTATGGAAAGAACACTTGGCGACTATGGATCACTTGCGTCAAGGTATTCATTTGCGCGGTTATGCACAAAAAAACCCTAAGCAAGAATATAAGCGTGAAGCGTTTGAATTATTCCAAGAATTATTGGCAAACATGAAGCGTGAAAGTATCCGTATTCTTTCTCACGTGAAAGTACGTCAAGAAGACGAAGTTCGCGAAATGGAAGAGAACCGTCGCGCTCAAGCAGAAGCTCAAGCTAAACAATCTAGTTATCAGCATGCGGATGCACAAAGCATTACCGCTGATTCAGACGAAGAAAATGTGGCAGCAGATGAACCTGCAGAAGCGGCGCAACCTTTTGTCCGAGAAGACCGCAAGGTCGGGCGCAATGAGCCTTGCCCATGTGGTTCTGGTAAAAAATATAAGCAGTGTCACGGTAAGTTAACGGCCTAAAGACAGGCTCTAAAGCAATCATGAAGGGCAGCTTAGGCTGCCTTTTTTGTTGGTATGCAATAAAAAGTAATGCAGGTAAAATAGCCTTCATTGTAAATTAAGATAGTGAGAAGAGCATGGCTGTCGGTTTAGAAGTATTAAAGAATTATCACCCAGTAAATGGCATTCGTATCGGCATCGCCCAAGCAGGTATTAAGTATAGTGCTCGCAATGATTTAGTGATTTTTGAGCTAGCCCCAGGCAGCCGAGTCAGTGGTGTATTTACCCTTAATGCATTCTGCGCCGCGCCTGTGCAAGTCGCTAAAAAGCATTTAGCGGAAGCTGATACTCGCTATCTGGTGATTAATACCGGAAATGCCAATGCCGGTACAGGGCCACAAGGTATGGTAGATGCGTTGGCGACTTGTGAGCATCTCGCAAAGTTAACGGGTGTTACGACGAATCAGATTTTGCCGTTTTCCACTGGGGTTATTGGTGAGCCATTGCCTATGGATAAGCTTTTGGCAGGCCTGCCTTCTGCATTAGGCAATCTAGCTGCTGATGTTTGGCCTATTGCAGCCGAAGGTATTATGACGACGGATACCTTAGCCAAAGGATATAGTCAGCAAGTAGAAATCAATAACGATGAAATGATTAGTATATCTGGCATATCTAAAGGTGCGGGTATGATCATGCCGAATATGGCTACCATGCTAGCGTATCTTACGACGGATGCGGTTATCGCTAAGCCTCTATTAGACGATATGTGTAAAGAGATGGCCGATAAGTCGTTTAATCGTGTCACGGTCGATGGTGATACTTCTACCAACGATTCTTGTATGTTAATTGCCACAGCGCAAGCCGATATGGCAGAGATTAGCAGTAAAGATGACCCACGTTATAACGCCGTATTCGATGCCTTGTTAGACGCCTTTATGGTGCTTTCTCATGCTATTGTTCGTGATGGTGAGGGAGCTACTAAGTTTGTCACTATGGAAGTTCAGCAAGCTGCTAGTATTAAAGAAGCATTAGATGTTGCTTATACCGTAGCCCATTCCCCTCTGGTTAAAACGGCTTTATTTGCCTGTGATGCCAACTGGGGGCGTATTTTAGCGGCGGTTGGCCGTGCGGGTGTGCAGGATATGATATTAGAAGATATTGATATCTATCTAGATGATGTTTGTATTGTCAAAAATGGTGGCCGTGCCGCGACTTATACCGAAGAAGCTGGGGCGGCGATTTTTGTGCAAGCAGAGATCACTATTAGTATTCGATTAGGCCGAGGTGATGTTACTGAGCGGGTTTGGACTACCGACCTTTCTCATGATTACGTCAGTATTAATGCCGATTACCGTTCTTAAGCTGATTGAAGTCTGATGAAAAAAATTGTGCATGTGGCTGTCGGTGTCATCTTTGATTGTGGGCCTACTGATGATGGAAATATATTAATTGCTAAGCGGGCTGATCATCAGCACCAAGGTGGCTTGTGGGAATTTCCTGGGGGTAAGGTTGAAGAAGGGGAAAGTGCTTCGCAAGCTTTACAGCGCGAGCTAGAAGAAGAGCTCGGGTTGCAATGTGAGCTTGAGGATATGACGCCGCTTATTAGCATTCCTTTTCATTACCCTGATAAATCAGTCTTGCTTGATGTATGGGCTGTGCATAATGTCATTCGTTTTGACAAGCGTATTGGAAAGGAAAATCAGCCGCTGCGTTGGGTAGAAAAAGCGGACTTGAAAGCTTATGATTTTCCCGCTGCCAATAAAGCTATTATCAATGCTTTGCTCTTACCTAAGCAGATTGCCATTAGCCAAGACCATAGTGATGCCGATGTTATTTTGGCGCAAGTCGCGACAACATTGAAAAATCATCATAATGTCTGGCTGCAGCTGCGTGCACCGAGTTTAGATCAGCTGCAGTATACTCAGTTAGCCATGAAACTATACGGTATCTGCCATGAAGCAGGCAGTAAGTTGATTTGGAATTGCCCACTGGATTGGTATCAAGTAGCGTTTGCCGATGGCTTGCATTTATCTCGCAAAAATTATGCTGATGCTAAAACACACTCTAATAATATTGGTCAGCGTCCCATTCCTGAGCATCAATGGTTAAGTATGGCCTGCCATAACTTAGCCGAGCTTGAAGTAGCGCATGATATGGCGGATTATGTTTTAGTATCTCCTGTTAAAGAAACATCGACCCACCGACAAGCGACGCCTTTGACTTGGTCGGGCTTTAACGTGATCAGCCAACAAGCACGCATACCTTGTTATGCTTTGGGTGGTATGAATATCAGTGATATAACATCCGCAGTGCAACAGGGTGGTCAAGGTATTGCCGCTATCCGTTGTTTTGTGGATGAGCCTGCAGCTGCTGATGAAAATAATGCTATGAAAGGTAAATGCTATGAAAGTTAAATGCCCTACCTGTTCTAAACAGGTTGTTTGGAATGTAGAAGCTAAAGATCGCCCCTTCTGCAGTGAGCGCTGCAAGCTCATAGACTTAGGGGCTTGGGCTGATGGTAGTCATGCAATCCCAGGTAAAACGGTTGAAGAAGAAATGATGTCTCAGCAGTGGGAACTAGAACAGCAAAACGCTGAGCTGCATTAAGTTATGCTTGCATTAAGTTATGTTAGCTAGCGCTAGCAGTTCTTGATGCAGAGCTGCGACCCGCCCTGATAGAGTCTCTAGTGGCTGGCTATTATCAATGACCCAATCTGCATGGCTGAGGCGTTGCTCTCTCGGCAACTGAGCCGCAATAATGCGTTTAACTTGCTCGCTATCATTATTATCACGAGCGCAGGTGCGTTCAACCTGTATGGCCTCAGTAACATCGACTACTATGACTTTTTTAACCAAGGATGCTTGGCCACTTTCGATCAGTAGCGGTGAAGTCAGTAGGGTATAAGCCGATGATGAGTTTGCGAGGTCGCGAATAATCTCCTCACGAATTCTAGGGTGAGTGATCTGTTCTAATTTCTTACGTTTATTCTCATCCGAAAATACCTGCTGGCGTAACCAAGCTCTATTCAGGGTTAAATCCTCTAATAAAGCATCAGTACCAAAATAATCTTTAATATCCTGCCAAGCAGGTTTATTCGGTTCGACGATAGTCCGAGCGGCTATATCGGCATCAACGACATGAATACCGAGTGCTTTAAAGCGATCACTCACCGCTGTTTTACCACTGCCGATGCCGCCAGTTAAACCTATGATCATGGTGTGAATCCTAAAAACTAAATGGGCTTAAAATGTGTTGATTATAAGGTGGGTAGGTACCATTGCATAATCTCATTACCCCACATAGCGGCAATCCAGCCCGCCGCCGCTAAATAAGGCCCAAAAGGAATAGGAATATTCTTGTCTCGGCCTAAAATCATAATGCCAGCAATCCCCACCACGGCACCAACTAGTGACGATAATAAAATAATCATGGGTAAGAACTGCCAGCCAAACCATGCCCCTAAAGCGGCTAGCAATTTAAAATCGCCAAAGCCCATACCGTCTTTTCCAGTAGCGAGTTTAAATAACCAATAAACAGACCAGAGTGATAGATAACCAGCGGCAGCACCGATGACAGCACTTTGAAGGTCTACAAAGGTATGATCAATATTGAGTAATAATCCTAACCACATTAGGGATAAGGTCATGCTATCGGGAAGAATCTGGTGATCGATATCAATCATACTCATAGCGACTAAAGACCAGGTAAATACCAGCATAGCGGCCAGCTGAATCGACCAAGGAAATTTAATCAGTAGTGCTAAGCTGAGTAAGCCTGTGGCCAATTCAACAAGAGGGTAGCGGATTGAAATATTAGTCTCTTGGCCTTTGTCGGCGCAGCCTGCACACTTACCTTTTAATATTAGGTAGCTGATGATAGGTATGTTTTGCCAAGCTTTGACTGGGCTATGACAGCGAGGACAATGAGAGGCCGGTTTTGATAAGGTATAGGGAGAGTCTAAATCTTCTAATGCACTGTGTTTAGGTAGGTTTTCCGCTAGGTCTTTACTATCAATCAACCAGCTACGAAAGAGCATAATGGGGTAGCGAAGAATGACGACGTTAAGAAAGCTACCGATTAATAGCGATAAGATCAGGATAACGATCGGTAAAGCGTAAGGCTGGTATTGCAAATAATGGGCAACATCAGCAAAAGAAGCGAGAGAAAGAGACATAGGATTCATTAATAAAAGTTAGTATAAAATTCAATAAAAAGAATTCAAATTCATTGGGGATGAAAAATAGGGATGCAGATTAGAATTGCAGGTAAACATGTTAGTCGATCCTTTCGCTCGAACGGATCGCCATACAGCAGTCCGCAACTGCTACCTATTGCAAAGCTAGATTGCTTTACCCATTTCGAAACTAGATGGCTTTACCCATTTCAAAAATAGGTAAGTACATGGCGACGATCATGCCACCAATTACTACGCCTAAGAAAGACATAACTAAAGGCTCCATTAAGGCGGTTAAACCATCAACGGCATTATCAACCTCATCCTCAAAATAATCCGCCGCTTTTGATAGCATGCTATCCAAGGCACCAGACTCTTCACCGATACTGGTCATCTGCACCACCATATTGGGAAATACCCCAGTTGCTTTCATAGCAAAGTGCATTTGCTGACCTTGAGAAACTTCGTCACGAACGTTTAATACGGCTTTACGATAAACCGAGTTACCCACAGCCCCAGCAACAGAATCAAGGGCTTCTACTAGTGGTACACCGGCGGCAAAGGTAGTTGATAATACGCGGGCGAATCGGGCAACTGCGGCCTTCATTAATAAATCCCCAAAGACAGGGGCTTTTAATAAACCAGCTTCAAATTTATCTTTAAAGGTAGGAGAGCGTAATAACGCTTGTTTTAAACCTGCAACAAAGGCAACGACAACTCCCAACATGACATACCAATAAGCTTGGGTCCATTCCGAAATAGCAACCACCATTTTAGTTGGTGCAGGCAATTCAGAGCCAAAACTTTTGAACATAGATTCAAAAGTGGGGACTACTTTCACTAATAGAATAACGGTAACAACCGATGCGATGATTAATGTCACCGCAGGGTACATCATAGCTTTCTTAATTTTAGCTCTTAGGGCTTCGGTTTTTTCTTTATATACCGCTACTTTATCCAGCATTTGCTCTAACGCACCCGATTGTTCGCCCGACTCAATAAGATTACAAAAAAGTTCATCAAAATGCTTTGGGTGCTTTTTAAGGGCGGAAGCAAAATCATTACCAGCGGAAACGTCATCGCGTACTTGGGCGATTAATTCTTTCAAAGCTGCATTATCAACCCCTTCACCGACAATATCGAAAGACTGAACGAGAGGCACCCCTGCTTTCATCATAGTCGCCATTTGACGGGTGAAAAAAGTAATATCAGCTGAGGTTATTTTTTTACTTCTACCACCAAAACTGAATAAGGGTGTCGCTTTCTTTTTAACTTTACCGGGTTGTACGCCCTGCTTGCGTAATTGAGCTTTAACCGTGGCTAAATTAGGTCCAGAGGTTTCCCCTTTGACCTTTTGCCCTTTTCGGTTTACACCTTCCCACTCAAAAGAAAGATTTTTTTGTTTATTGTCTTTGGCCATTATTAAATTCCGCTTTTAATCTTTAAAGTCTCTAGGCATATTAATCCGCTGTGACTCGGTTGGCTTCTTCAAGGCTAGTAACGCCTTGGGCGACTTTTTCTAATGCAGAGGTGCGCAAGTCATTAAAGCCTTCTTCTTTTGCCACGGCTGCAATTTCAAGGGAATTACCATTGTCCATAATGATTTTAGAAAGAGCAGGCGTAATTTTTACGACTTCGTAAATACCAACGCGACCTTTATAACCCTTGTTACAGGAATCACAGCCTTTCGGCTGAAAAAACTCACCATTAGCGATCAACTCTTCCGGCATGCCGGCATCCAATAAGACTTGTTTTGGAATATCCGCTGGCTGTTTGCAAGCACTGCATAAGCGGCGGCCTAAGCGCTGGGCAATAATAAGGCTTACTGACGTTGCAATATTAAAAGACGGCACCCCCATATTGGCAAGTCGGGTCAGGGTTTCCGGAGCACTGTTAGTATGTAGGGTTGATAAAACCAAGTGACCGGTTTGGGCCGCTTTAATCGCAATGGAGGCAGTATCTAGGTCTCGAATCTCACCTACCATGACAATATCGGGATCTTGACGTAAGAACGAACGCAGTGCTTCACCAAAGTCTAAACCGACTTTAGCATTAACGTTAACCTGGTTAATGCCTTCAAGGTTAATCTCAACGGGGTCTTCTGCAGTAGAGATATTGGTTTCTTCGGTATTGAGGATATTCAAGCCGGTATAAAGCGATACCGTTTTACCAGAACCGGTAGGCCCAGTAACTAGGATCATGCCTTGGGGTTGAGCAAGTGCTTCCATATACAAGGCTTTTTGTTTTTCTTCATAACCTAGCGCATCAATACCCATTTTCGCACTAGAAGGATCCAAAATACGCAGTACCAGTTTTTCACCCCATAGGGTAGGTAGGCTATTGACTCGAAAATCGATCGCTTTGTTTTTCGAGATTTTCATCTTGATGCGACCATCTTGTGGTACGCGGCGCTCTGAGATATCCATTTGCGACATAACCTTTAGTCGCGCCGCGATCTTACCCGCTAGGTTTACCGGAGGGCTAGATACCTCATGCAATATGCCATCGGTGCGGTAGCGTACACGATAGCGCTTTTCATAAGGCTCAAAATGAATATCAGACGAACCCCCTTTAATAGCATCAAGTAACATCTTATTGACAAAGCGAACAATGGGGGCATCATCTCCTGTGCCGGGCTCATCATTTTTTTGCGTCTCTTCTGGGTTCTCGATATCTATATCGAGGTCTTCATCATCAAAATCATCGAATGAACTGTCTTCTGCAGAGATAAACTTCTCTACTAAGGCTGCAAGTTTATTTTCTTCAACTAAAACAGGTTCTACATTCATGCCAGTATTGAATTTTATTTCATCAATAGCAGTAATGTTGGAGGGATCGCTTTGGCCAA
>CAXIBC010000024.1:0-34378 GCA_964022115.1 uncultured Oleispira sp.
AACAAGCGAGAAGATGAGTATTAGCCTGTTTTGAATTGACAGTAAAAGAGAAGGTGGCGTTCATGTTAGATTTCTCTGCGATAGATCAAAATTTTACGACATGTTATCAACTAACATTTTCATATAGATACCCTCATAGAAAATCGAATATAGCCTTATAATTTTCCAAGCTCAAGGTGGGCGACTAAGCTACAATCGAAGAGTGTCGTGTGCACGATAATATTAGCATGACTCAAGTTTAGCGCTTAATGATCACGGGGTTCACCTCAGGTACACCCTTTAGCATTCTTTGGTCGTTCAAACATCCATTTTATATTAGGAACTAAAACGGATAGCCTTTCTTAAAATCACTTATGATTGCCTTAGCATCCTGATCATATTATTTCAGTGAACTAAAATAATATCTCCAGCGGGGTAATCACAACATGAATAACATCCGAGTATGTTCCTGGTGGCTTATCTCCAACCACAGGCACTTCCAGTGATAGTGGCAAATACAGCCCTGATGATTTTGTTGGTTCAATTGTTTTCAATACTGCCTTTTCCTGCCTAAGATCAATCACCCTGCCACCAAGGGATGCACGATAGGGAATATCCCACTTCTCTTTATTTCCTTGATGCCGTAATACACCTTTATGTTCGGATGAAAAACTCAAACCATAGTTACCAGTGCTCTGTATAACCACCAATGGCGCCGGTGAAATTTTCTTGCCATCGACTAACTCACCAAAATCGACAGATTGCTCACGCCCCAGGGTGCCAGCAAAACTAACTCGGGCGGCTGACTCTACTTCGGCCGACACAACCATACGGCGTCGCTCTAAAAGGACATCACCATTATTTTTATCAAAAAGTTCCAGTAGCAACGTATCCTGATAAATTCCTGGGGCGACAAACTGCTCTCCAGATATTAAAATTTGATAGGCAAACTTAATCAATTCATAATAAGCTACATCATGAAATTGCATAAGTACTGAGCCATCCTGTAATTGGGTTTGCTCTATCACTAGGGCTAGGCGATAATTCAGCTCTTGAGAGATACTGTTTTTCATTCGAGTCGCTCCTTCAGAGCGAACTCTCAACTGCAACGCACATTGCTCTTCACTTTCATCTACCCGTCGAACCTCAATATTAAAACGCTTGACCAACCCATCGCGACTAAAAACATCATAGAGCAAGGCTGCACTTGGGTCTGCCTGCTCCACACGCTCAATACGATATTCACATTGCCCAAGGGCAAAAAGCGATTGGCTCATCAAAAAAATGATAGTTAACAAGAAACTAAACAAACAATAATGAGCTGTTTTAACCATGAATATTTTCATTAATTCACCCGAATTTCACCGACACGCAATAAAGCTTTCGCGTCAGAATCAACCACTAATATATAGCTTCGTACTGGGCGCATAGCCAACTTCAATTCATACTCACCCGGCTTAACACCGGAAATAGCAAAGCGTCCTTTACGGTTACTAAAAAAAAATATGGTTTCAAAATCAGTATCACTTAAATGCCGCGCTTCTCCTCCTACCAATCCCAACGGCTCACTAGATGAGGCATCAATCAAAGTTCCTAGTACGGTAATCGTTGCATCCGAACCTATTTGTAAACTATAACCAGCCATATAAGGTGGAGAAACAGCGAACACCCCGTCCCCCAAGTCATAGCCTGGCGGCAGGTTTTCAACATCGTAATTAAGTAATCGCCCCCGATAAAGGCCAAGATCTGAAACTAGCAAATTCCCTAAACCATCACTATTAACAAGACTTCCATCGTCTTTTTGATCAATATGTAGCGAATTATTTACCAGACTGGGATGGCGATTAATGATGGCGAAACTACTTTTAACCGGCCGCCCAAAGGCAAAGTTGGTACCAGCAAACGCAAACCCTGTATCTAGCCGCAATCGAGTCACATGGTCCCTTTGTTCGCCCTGCAATTCGGTAAAACGGCTATCATGATCAAGACTGGTATGAAAACGATTAGCCGTATAATCAATACCTGCCCCCAGATTAGCCTCATAATTCTTGCTATTTTCTGCCACGAGATAGGTACTAATTCCACCCACTCGCCCGGCGGCACGACTGTAAAAATACTTCGATCTAACTGACCCATTAGGAACCTGCCCATCAACAGTCACCCGAGAAAACTTGCCTAATGGAATATGCAAACTGAAAAATGTACTGGTTTCCTCACCAGTTACATTATTTTGCTCTGTTGTCATATGTAGACTCCAGCTGGCTGAAGTACTAAATAACTTTCCCGATAAAGAGGCACCTATAGAATATTGATTGGATGCAGGCTGTCTTTGACTACTAAAACCAAAACTTACCCCCCCCTGTAAGCTCCCTGTTAGTTGCTGACTGTAAGAAATATCAGCAACGGCTTCGACGTTATTAAAAGGCTCTGTCTCTTCACCTAAAGAATTGTTTCCACTGAAAGCAATACCTGAAAATGTTTCTGATAGAAACTCAGTACGAAAAGTTAACCTCTGTTGATGAGTATTTTCTTTTCCAAAATTCGCATCAAAGCTTAATCCTGTAGCATAACCATTCTCTATATACTCAATATGACTGCCTGACAATGAAGCACCCAACGTGCCGACACTCGTAGCAATTAATGTAGAGCTACCTAATTGAATAATTTGATCACGCCCTTGCGCGTTTAAACCCAAAGTAAACCAGGGCGCAAGGCCAATCCGTAATTCAGCTGATGCCACAGCTACATCAGAATCATATTCCGGACCATCTACCGCCCGTGATGTCAATATCCCCGTAGCAACAGTGTAATCAAACTCACCCGCTGCCAGTAGGTCCTGTCCGGTAGCAACTGTAAAATAAATACGCTCTACTTTTCCACTTGCATCCTCAATAACCAGCTCCACATCATTACTACCCGCAGTTAAAGGGATATCAGATAGATTATATGTTCCGGCCTCCAAAGACAGCCTACGAACCATAGCTCCATTAACAATAATATCGACATCAGAAGCCCGTATCAGAGTGAAACTCCGGCCTGCTGTTGGGCGAACATTACGGGTCGGAATTAAATTAAAGTTACGAGTCAAACCGACACCAAGCATATCTACAGAATCCTGAAAGTGACTCCCTAACGTAAATATATCACCAACCACTAGGCGAGTAGATGAAGCAGGAAAGTCATGCACTATCCGTGTGTTTTTTCGGTAAAATTGTGCATCTACTTTCTGTTCAGGTTTATCATAACGAGCTTCTACCTCCAGCGCTGTTGAGAAACTCCGAATAACAGATTCGAGCTCCACACTGCGTCCATAATTTTCAGTATCAGGTTCATCACCCATTCTTTTCTGATAGCTTGATCCAGCCAATAAATTCAGATAGCCACTAAAACTCGTAGGCCTTAAATATTTTCTATTATCAGCCCCCTTACTTAAGTTTAAATTTTTATCAAGGATGAAATCATCCGGAATTTCCAAGGTCAACTCAAAAACATTAGCATCAAAACTCATACTCAATCCGACTGCGAGAAATGACTTCTGCGTCAAGCGCCCTCGCTCTGCATTGGCATTCAGTAATACTAAAACTTCTGGTTTTAACCAACCGGATAATAAATCTGTAATACCCTTAGCATCCAAAGACAATCGGTCGGCGGTATCAATTCGTAATAAAACTGTACCGATATTTTTCTCTTTTCTGAGTAGCGTGGTATATATATCAATGATACGACCGGATGAATTGATTGGTGGAGCGGCTATTTTATCTTCAACTTTATCGACTTTAGATCCTGAGGTTTTACATAAGCTTTCTAAATCGACTGTGATGTCATATAAGATATAGTCTTCGACATTAAGAACACAATCCGCATAAGTATGAGAAAGAACCAGCAGCTGAATTGAAACACTCACAATGATAAAATAACAAGTGCGACTAAACGTCCTTGCCAGAATTTTCATCAGTTTTTATCCGGTATCACTTCCAAGTGTATAGGTCCGCTTAAATCCAGCTTGACACCCTGTAATGGAATTTGTACTTTGCGAGTTACACTCGGAGGTATAAAAACATCCTTCCCAAGATCACGCAGTTCTCCAGGCGGTATGTGTTGGCTAAAGCCAGCTACACTAGCCAGCTTCAAACCACTATTACTTAAATAAGTATATCGCGGCCCAAAATTTTTGATCTTGGCTTGTAAGACTGAACCAACATCAGTTTTTATTATTTCAGTTGATAATACCTCTAGATCAGAAATACTTCCTTCGTGTGCAATATGAACCAACACATTGAAAGTCAACATTAGGCGAACAGCATTAGTATTTCCCCCAGCGAGAGGCAATACTGCTTGTGATAGACTCACAAAATAGCTACGAGATTCCTCAATCTCAGTCTCTCCCACCCATTGTAGTCGCAGCATCTGAGTGGCTCCTGAGGCTATCAAAAGAGCTGGCGGAAATACCATTAACTCATTATCTTCAAGATAGATACTTTGTTTGCCACTTGAATCGAAGAGGATTCGTTTCACCTCAACTTCAAGAGGCAATATACTATCGGTTGGGTTGTATATCTGGATCTTACTTGAAGCACCGAGCCCTCTATCGGTCATCTCATGAACAAGAGGGCTAACTTCGAAACCCGCTCCCAAAACGGAGGAAGTTCCACTAGAAATCAACAATAATAAAGCACACTTACAACGCAGATATTTGAGCATATTTCTACAACATCTTGATATTAATATGTTTTACATTGAAGTTTTCAATAGGAGCCATTTTAAAAACGCGCACAGAATGCGGAAGTACTAGGCTACCATCAAGCTTGTCCATAAGTTGCTTACCGGATATCTCTACTTGTCTCCCAGAGGCGTCACCTAATAACCATCGACTCATTGACATTCGCGCATAACGGCTGCCTTTATTCTCTACTTCAACATTCCAATATCCTTTCGATGATGTGTTAATAGAATTTACATGAGGATCAGCAAAACTATTTTCAGGGGTAAGGTTGATCAATGCATTGTAGTTTACGCCAAGAAGAAATTTAGCAGATTTTCCCCCGTTACTACCAGCATTGTAATTTATAGGTTCCTGCTTAAAAATTACTCGATAAGAACGGGAGTTCTGTACTGTTGGATCACCAATGTATTGCACCAACACCGTTTGAGCTTTACCTGGTTTTACAACAACTGTTGGGGGGATAACTAATAAGTCTTCCTCCGCTGGCGTTAGGCTCTCATTACCTTGATAATCAAGTTCCAACATCAAAGGTTCGACGACAAAAGTTAGCGGTTTTTCTAAACCATTATTTTCCAATATTATTCTCACCTGCGCGCCACTCCCCATAGGGGAAATCTCTGCTAGCATAGGGGTTACTTGGCCACCTGCCATTAACAAATTACTAAAAAATGCATAAAATATTAATACACTCATTTTAAATAATTTATATAAGGTAAATAATTTAATGTTAAAAAAAACATAAACTTTTCTCATGGAGTTCTCCAATTTAAAACTTTATATTCATATATCCCTATTATCATGCAATTGGGAGATAGCGATCCCCCAACAACATGATATTACAAGTAGACAAGGCTTAATAAACACTGACCTCAAATGTAAGAGTATCTGTATAGAGACCCCCAGCAGTCGGATCATCATTTAAGACTATACCTATTACCGCAGTTCCCCCAGCATCTACATAAGAATCATAACTCATAAGCTCCTCACCGGCGCCTTTTGGAACAGTTGAACCATTCGCGACAAGAGAAAAGCCACCCCATGGTCCATGAGTAGGTACTGTAGCTGTATAAGGAATATTAGACGGACCTGTGATTTGACCATTCTGACTAACTAACCTCATTCTCGTACCTGACGAAGCATTGCAATGATATTCAGCGGTTGCAGTTGCGGTTGCGCCACTCTCTAAGCCAGGCGATAAAGGCGTTGTTATCGCAAAACTATCAACCCCACAAGTTATAGCTTCCGTTCCCCCTAGCTCTAAAGCTAAAGGTTCTTCCGCCATGACAGCACCTGACATCAAAACAGGGATCACAGTAGCCAATAATAATTTATTACGCATTTTAATTCTCCAACATGTATTTAATTTTTAAATAAACAAGTCGGCCAGTTTTAGAAGCCGGTCGGCTCTTTCTTTGTCACTCTTGCTTTTATAATTAAGCAAGAAAAACAAAGTTGTGATTGCACATTTAACGAGTAATTCTTAGTGCAAAATTCTTTTATCAAAAGCATTCAATTAGATCTAACTAAATCCCTCCTGCACCAGTAGCAGGAAATACGTCAAGGTGTAATACATCCCTATAGATGCCGGCAGCCAATGCCTGCTTAGGAACACTTACTTTTAATAGTCCAGTGGTAATAAAAGGTATTTTTGGGCCTGTGTGGAATAACACACCCCGCTTTAAATCAATACTTGAAGCACGGGCTCTGAAATCGAGTTTGGCGATAGTAATTTCAGTGGTATAGGTTTGATACATACCACTATTATTTGCATGGTTTACTTCAATGTCTTGACCAAGACTAGAATTGACCATTGCTCCATTTTCAGACTTAACCATTAAGTCCATAGGGCTATTACAATTAATGGCTAACTCTGCTGTGTTTTCTCTACGCTGTGTAAAGTCCATTCTTTGACCCAAGGCAGAGTTCAACTTAATAGAACAGCGCTCAGTAATTTTTCCAGTAAGATTAAGAGTTAGCTCACGCTCTGAAGCAAGCGCTGTAGAAACAAAGGAAATAAAGAGCAACGCAGAGACAGCATAAAGAACACAACGATAGTTACTTCGATAGTTACTTCGATAGTTACTTCGATAGTTACTTCCCAGCATCAGGATAGGTGTAATTAAAGATAAGATTGGGCTAGATATTTTTCTTAGTTCACAATCACTTTTCAGATCTAATCTTTTAGCTTTTAAATTTATCACTCTGCAACCGCCAACTTCTACTTAATAAAATCCATATTCAAAGTCTATACAGTATAAATAATTAAAAAATAGCATTTCAGCATGAATGAAATAGCATATAGGGGTGAAAAAACTCATACCTCCAACTTGTCGATAGAGGAACGTTAATAGTATAAATTCAGAAAAAATAGATGCTCAATTTTTATTTGTTCTTACCTTAAGCTAGTAAAGGTCAGCTAGAAAAGATCATGAGACGAACGCTTCACTATCAGTAAAGCCATATTCAAATCCTATTTTTAGTCACGAATATTTATGAGTAATACCCGCAACCGTAATAAACACAATGTATATAACCTCCATATAGCTAATGTAAATAGATTAATCAGATATCAATATATAGTCATTTAAATTAATTGAACTATGGTTCAAATCAGGCCGGTAGTATAGTTGAATCATATTTACGACGGATTTGTAGCCCAACTCTTAAGTGAATGAATACCAAAATTCAATCATTACTACCGTATTTGGGAGACATGATATTGGAAAGCACTAAAATTCAAGATAACTGTATATTTTTGTTCAGTGATCAGTTGGAAGAAAAGCAAGGTCTTGCGACTGCATTGCAGCTGCTGATCGACCAAACCACCTGCCTTTTCGAGAAGGATGAACTAAGCAGAGACAAACATACAAATTCACAACTCAAGTTGGTTATCTATGACTTCAACCGGCTAAATAATAATACATGGTCTGAGCATAAAAATCGCATTGGTAGCTATGAATATTTGGCGGTTATTAATACCCCATCCGATGATCATGCACTTGAGTTGATCGAGCGAGATGTTCATGGTGTTTTCTATGAAAATGATACGATGGAAAGTATTGTTAAAGGTGTACGCTGTATCTTAGCCGGAGAGCTTTGGTATAAAAGAGCTATTTTAAGCAGAGTGACTAAATCGCATTTTAATAGTCATAAAATCAGTAAGTACCATAACCTTAGTCAGGTAACCACCAAGTTCAGCAAGCGTGAAATTGATGTTATAAGACAATTAGCTCTGGGTAAAAAAAACAAAGAGATAGCTAAAAATTTATACATCAGTGAACATACCATAAAATCTCATATTAGAAACATTTTTAAAAAAACAAATGCTAAAAATAGGATGGAGATTGTCGTTTGGGTTTTGGAATATTTCCCTGAAGAGTTATTAATCCATTATTGTGATAAAGACTAAATTAGAAATACCTTACTCCATTATTTAACCAGCAGGTGAATGTCCGTGAGTATATATTTCTAAGATTACACCGAGGGAACAATAGATTGTTGCAGCAAAGAGCGGTGATATCGCTGGATAATATGCCGCCAATCAAGCCTATGATTTAAGCTCTTGGTCAAATAGTTTATAAGTGCGGTATTCATGTCATAACTTTCATTTGAAAATTGGTTGGCAACACTATTTGTTTTTTCATTTTTCATAGCCGGTATTGGAACATTTTTATTCGCTCGAATAAGTGTTAGCCACCTTAAGCGAGAGATGAAAAAAGAAGGGATAGAGCAACCAGTCTGGGATAAGGGTGTCGGTTCAATTGGTATCACTTATGCCTTGATCATGGTCTTTCCAAAACTAAAACCAACAATTTTTGATTTTGATGCAGTAAGACGACATACCCGCGAGAAAGATAAAATACTTGCTCATTTTTATACTACTGCTCTGTTAATTTCTTTCATTATCATGCTCACCGTTGCTTATCTATACGGCCCCGATAACTAAAAACTCGGAAAATAGTGATTGGTCTCTATGATTAAGATTATTTAACCTCAGCTCTAGCCACTAAAAGCCAACTGTTTTTAGTGGCTATTCTGCTCTTCCATTACTATTTAAAAACATTGGCATTCAGTCGTTTTGCAATCGCTTCAATCGCGAGCTGAGCGCGCACACTATTTCCTGCCGCATCAACTGGTGGTGAAAAAGCCGCAATGCCATACTTGCCTGGCATCACCGCAACAATGCCACCACCGACACCACTTTTCGCAGGCAAGCCCACCTTGTATAACCATAATCCAGAATCATCATACAGTCCTGCGGTTGCCATAATAGCAAGCAATTTGGGGACGTCTTTTGCTTTTACTGCCACCTTTTTCGTTATTGGGTTAACCCCCGCATTAGCATAGGTTGCCCCCATTACCGCCAATTCTTCTGTATTTACGCCAACAGAACACATACGTGTATAAAGGTCGACGCTTTCTTCTATATCATCGTATAAGCGGCCATAGTTGCTCAATAATCGTGCGATACTTTGATTCTTAATATTGGTATCGGTTTCTGATTTATAAATATCCTTTTGCACCTTTAAATCTGTACCGGTAAAGTTTTCTAAATTGCTCTCAATAATGTCCCACTTTTGTTTGGCATTTTTGGCTTTAATTAAGCTCACTGTCGCAATGGCTCCGGCATTAACCAAGGGGTTAACCGATCGTTCCTCATTGAGTTCAATCGCCATAATAGAACTAAAGGGTAAACCAGTAGCATTTACCCCAATCTTATCCAATACCACTTGTTCCCCTTGCTGATTCATCAGTGCAGCTAGGTTGAAAGCTTTAGCAATTGATTGCATAGAGAAGGAATGGCCAGAATCACCAGCAGAATATTTTTTGCCATCGGCAGTTACAATACTGATAGCAAATAAATTAGCATCCACAGCCGCTAGCGCGGGTATGTAATCAGGATTTTTACCCTCAGTATTGGAGGAAAACTCTTTATGAACTTCACTCACTAATCTTTGCAGATCTACGGATTTAGCGTATGACGATATTGGAATAATTAATAGAAAAACCCAATACAGAGCCAATCCAGCTTTCAGTACCTTATTCATACCTTACCCTCATCTCTGAAACATTCACTTTGTTAGCAGGTTTACATTCTTTTGGGATACGCAGAGTTACTACCCAGCTGGCTGGTGAGTACAGCGAGTAAACTATCTTCCAGCCTAGCCTAGACTGAAGCATTCTTCCTCACAGGAATAAAAATAGTCCTAAATGGGATAAAATCTTCTAAAGATAACCTCTTTTTTAAATCAGTCTTTTTGCGCCTCACACACCCTTATTTCGAGCTTAAAAGACGACTATCCTGCCAAAGCCCCACCCATAAGAACAAGTCAGTACTATTCCTTATGATTAATGATAACAAATCACAAATCCAATAAATTCAAACGCTCGTTTAAGATTGAAGCCTACGCCAATTATTGGTTAAATGCCGAAAGAGGTTCGTTATTAAGTGTTCTGCCTTTAGTTTTCAAAGGTGCCTTAGTACTCAGCACACCTCTTAATACAGAACGTGCAGTCAAAAGCATGTCACTCTCAACTGAAAAACTACAAATAAGGGGTCATTATGACTACCACAACTTGGGCCGTACTATTAACTTTAGTATTAATCGGCTTGGCTTATAAAAAAGCTAATTTGAAGGTTTCAACCCTAGTAATCGCAGCCATCACTGGCGCGGCTTATTATATGGATGCAGCACTTGGCTTTACGGCGACCGCTGCTATCTTTACTGCAGTATTCGGTGTACTAAGTCTTTCGGCTTTGCGTGCCAATACCATCACTCGCCCTATCTTCGCTATTTATAAGAAGATTTTGCCTGAGATGTCAGAAACTGAATCGACTGCGCTTGAAGCGGGTACAGTTTGGTGGGATGGCGAGCTTTTCGCTGGTAAGCCTAACTGGCATAAGTTGCTGGATCACCCGAACCCTCAGCTACGTCCAGATGAGCAAGCCTTTTTAGATAACGAAGTTGAAACCTTGTGCTCTATGATCAATGAGTACGAGATTAAAGAAAATGGCGACATGCCCGTTGAGCTTTGGGACTACATCAAAGCGAATCGTTTCTTCTCGATGATCATTCCAAAAGAATACGGTGGCTTAGCGTTTTCTGCACAAGCACAGTCGGCTGTTTTGCAGAAGCTTTCAGGTTTATCCAGTACCGTTCTTTCAACCGTAGGTGTTCCTAACTCGTTAGGCCCTGGCGAGTTGCTATTAAAGTACGGTACCGAAGAACAAAAAAATCATTACCTTCCACGCTTAGCCGATGGTCGTGAGATTCCATGTTTTGGTCTAACAGGTCCACGTGCGGGTTCTGATGCTACCTCTCTACCGGATACCGGTGTGGTCTGTAAAGGCATGTGGGAAGGTGAAGAAGTTCTAGGTCTTAAATTGAACTTCAACAAGCGTTATATCACTCTTGCACCTGTTGCGACAGTAGTTGGTTTAGCCTTCCGTATGTTTGACCCTGAGAAGTTATTAGGTGATAAGAACGACATCGGTATTACCGTTGCTTTATTACCACGTGAACTTGAAGGCATGGAGATTGGTAATCGTCACAACCCAATCGGTTCTCCGTTCATGAACGGTCCTATCTTTGGTAACGACGTGTTCATTCCATTAGATTTCATCATTGGTGGTGCGAAGAACGCTGGCCAAGGTTGGAGAATGCTGGTTGAATGTTTGTCAGTTGGTCGCTGTATTACACTTCCTTCTTCTGGTGCTGGCGGTGGTAAATACGCAGTTGCAACAGCCGGTGCTTACGCTCGAGTACGTCGTCAATTCGGTATTCCGATTTCTAAGCTTGAAGGTGTTCAAGAGCCACTAGCACGTATCGCGGGTAACTCTTACATCAACGCAGCCGCCGCTCGCGTAACGGCTATTTCCATTGATAATGGTGAGAAGCCTTCTGTGCCTTCAGCTATTTTGAAGTACAACTTGACCGAATCTGCTCGCCAGTTATCCATCGATAGCATGGATATTCATGGCGGTAGCGCAATTATGCGTGGCCCAAATAACTATGTTGAATCAGGTTATTCTTCTGTACCTGTTGCCATCACAGTTGAAGGTGCGAACATCCTTACTCGTACTATGATCACCTTTGGTCAAGGTGCAATTCGTTGTCACCCATTTGTATTGCCTGAAATGAATGCGGCGAAAACCAATGATGTGCAAGCGTTTGATAAAGCGTTATTTGGTCACTTTGGTTTCATCTTCTCAAACATTGCACGCTCTTTTGTATTGAGCTCAACCAATGCAGCATTTACCTCTGTTCCTGTTTCTGGTCCAACCAAGAAATACTATAAGCAGATTAACCGCTATTCAGCCAACTTTGCTTTGTGTGTTGATATGGCCATGTTCTCTTTAGGCGGTGAGTTGAAGTTCCGTGAACTGATCTCTGCCCGTTTAGCGGATATGATTTCTAAATTGTATCTTGCGTCTATGACGTTGAAGCACTGGGAAGATCAAGGCCGTCAGAAAGACGATTTACCATTAGTTGAATACGCAATGGCTAAATTGTTCTCTGAGTTTGAAGATGCATTAGACGGCTTCACTAAGAACTTACCGGCTCGCCCAGTAGGTTGGTTAGTGCGTGCACTCACTATGCCTCTAGGTCGTAGCGTTGCTAAGCCTAGCGATAAGCTTGTTGCTAAGATTGTTGATTTAACAACGTCTGCAACCGCTACTCGTGAGCGTTTGATCATAGGTACTTACCGTGGTGATAACGGTCGTAACCCAATGTTTAAGTATGATTCATTATTGGCTCGAGTTGATAAGGCAGATCCTATCTATAAGAAGATTGGTACTGCATTAAAAGCTGGTAAATATGATGAAGCCAACCTAACTATCGAAAACCGCATCACTGATGGCGTAGCCATGGGTGTGCTAACGCAAGAAGAAGGCGACTTCATGATTGCGTTTGAAAAAGATGTACTAGAGATGGTTAACGTTGATCACTTCCCGCTTGAAGGTTTAGGCCCTGTTTCAGTTAAGCATGAAAAAACTGAAGCTAAGTCTGCCAAAAAGAAAGCGGCTAAAAAATCTAAAGAACCTGCTTAATCTTTCCAAGCGGCTTTAGTATTTTAGCGCACTTGAAAGCCTCACTAGATTGTTAACAATAATAATTTAGTGGGGCTTTTTTGTGCCTCTCATTCTTAATCTCTGCCTATTTTCATTATCTTTTTCTGCTTATCTGCTCTATGCCCTTCATTCCCATTCTATTAAGATGGGACAATACTCTTACTTTGATTCATCATGGAAGTCTCATGGAAACATTTTTCGATATTCAGCAACGTGCCGCTAAGCGCAAAGGCGGTAAGGCGGCACTAGCCTCGATTGTGCATAAGCCGTTAACGACACAACAGCTATTAATACTGAGTGATGATGAGTGGTTAGAGGAGTTTACCCGAAAGGTATTCCAAAGCGGTTTTTACTGGTCGGTAATCGATAAAAAGTGGCCCGGATTCCGGGAAGTCTTTTGGGATTTCAATATTAAAAAACTATTAATGATGCCCCCTGAAATGCTAGAAGAAAAAGCTTCTGATGAGCGTATTGTCCGAAATTACAAAAAAGTGAAAACCATAACCGCTAATGCCTCTATGATTCATTTTGCCGCAAAAGATGAAGGTAAACCCTTTAATCAGCTTGTCGCACAGTGGCCAAGCGACGATATTATTGGTTTATGGGCTTGGTTAAAGAAACATGGATCACGCTTAGGGGGGAATACAGGTCCCTATGCGCTGCGTCAAATGGGTAAAGATACTTTTTTATTATCCCGCGATGTCGAAGCCTATTTACGAGCCAATGAAATTATTGATGGTGGCCTGCAATCCAAAAAGTCTTTAAAAGCTGCACAGGCCTTCTTTAACGAGATGCAGCAGCAAAGCGGCTTATCTTTACAAGAAATTAGCCAAACCATCTCCTATAGCGTTGGGTGAAAGACGAAGTTTTGAACGACTAGCCATGGATGGCAAGGCCGGAAGGCACTCCAAGGATGGAAGACTTGATTACTTTAATTAACTACCTAATAACTATTACAAGGCCATCCAGTCTTTGTGCCCAACCCCAGTCTCCAGTAGACTAACCTCACTCTTAGATACTACCAAGCCAGATGTAAGCAAAGCAGAATGAACAAGCAGAAACGTACCGAGATTTTCACCCGCTTGCGTAATGAAAATCCCAACCCAGAAACCGAATTAGAATACAGTTCACCTTTCGAGCTATTAGTGGCCGTTGCCCTGTCTGCACAAGCCACGGATATTAGTGTGAATAAGGCTACCCGTAAACTCTACCCAGTTGCCAATACCCCCGAAGCGATTTACGCTTTAGGAGAAGAAGGGTTAAAAGAATACATAAAAACGATAGGGCTTTATAATAGCAAAGCCAAAAACGTCATTAAGCTCTGCAAAGATCTTATCGAACTGCACGGAAGTGAAGTACCGGAAGATCGTAAAGCACTAGAAGCCTTGGCCGGTGTTGGGCGTAAAACTGCAAACGTCGTACTCAATACCGCATTTGGTCATCCGGTAATGGCTGTTGATACCCATATTTTCCGCGTTTCTAACCGAACTAAAATAGCGCCAGGAAAAAATGTCGATGAAGTCGAACAAAAACTAGTACGCTTTATTCCAAAAGAATTTATGCTCGATGCGCATCATTGGCTGATTCTCCATGGCCGCTATACTTGTGTTGCCAGAAAACCCAAATGTGGTTCGTGCATTATTGAAGATTTGTGCGAATATAAAGATAAGACGGAGATTGATTAGTCATGAGAATACTACATACCATGTTACGCGTAGGCGACCTAGATCGCTCTATCGAGTTTTATACTGAAGTCATGGGTATGAAGTTATTGCGCCGCCGCGATAACGAAGAATATCGCTATACTCTGGCTTTTGTTGGTTATCAAGAAGAGAGCGAAGGTGCAGTATTAGAGTTAACCCATAACTGGGATACCCAAGAATACGATCTAGGAAATGGCTATGGTCATATCGCGCTAGAAGTGAATGATATTTATGCCACTTGTGCGGTAATAGAAAACCTGAAAGGCAAAATCAGCCGCGCTCCTGGCCCGGTAAAAGGGGGGAAAACCGTGATTGCATTTGTAGAAGACCCTGATGGTTATAAGATCGAGCTAATCGAGAAAAAAGATGCCCCTACAGACGAACTTTAAACAATTGTTAGGCTTAAAGATAATGCAGCTTATTATAAAATCATGATTGACCAAGGTGAGCTGTTTCATACTCCAAACCCGTGCAGAAGCATTTGTGTAGTCAATAATAAAGGCTTTTGCAAAGGCTGTTATCGCAGTCGAGAAGAGCGCTTTCATTGGAACGAATTTACCGAATATCAGAAGCACTTAGTAGTTCAGCTTTGCCAAGTGCGTGAAAAACGCGTAGCGGCTGCTAAGCGCAAAAAGTTACTGCAAGAAGCCCATAACAAAGCCCAACAAAAAGCTCAATTCGATTTATTTTCAGAAACGCCTTCTCATGAGGAAAACAACCCTCAAATCGATTTATTCTAATCGTATAATTTAGCTGCACAGCGCAATATTTGAAGTAATGTATTGCTTCCAGCGCAAGGTCTCTTCAGTATTTTTAGTAGGCTTGTATTCCGCCCCGACCCAACCTTGATAAGGTGAATATTCTATGGCGTAAAAGATAGATTTAAAATCTAACATTCCCGTCCCAGGCTCTCCACGCCCTGGAGCATCAGCAAACTGAATATGGCCTATCTGATCACCCAAACGGCTAATAATGGTACTAACATCCTCTTCTTCCATACGCGCCATGTGGTAAATATCAAATTGCATTTTAATATTTTCACGATCACTTTCTTTCACTACATCCAACATTTGCTGCACGTTATGAATAAGAAAACCTGGCATGTCAAAGGTATTAATGGCTTCAAAGGTTACCGTCACCCCGAGTGGTTTAAACATATCCGCAGCGGTATTTAAGTTGCGTTTAAAAGTTTCTAAATATTGTGAGCGTTTGTTTTCATCCATACAGCGACCTGGCAATACGTTGACATGCTTAACTCGCAATGCCGTAACATAACTTAAACATTCAACCAAGGCAGCGGCAAATTCGGCTTCTTTGCCAGGAACTGAGGCTAGGCCTTCACCGCCTTCCATCAGATCACCCGCAGGCACATTAATTAATACACATTCTAAATCATGCTCTTTTAACTGAGCTTTAATATCAGTAATTTTTTCCACATAAGGAAATTGAATTTCTACGGCGTTAAAGCCTGCGCTTTTCGCAGCACTAAAACGCTCTAATAACGGTTGTTCATTAAATAGCATGGATAAATTAGCGGCTAATTTCATTAATTACTTTCCTTGTCTTGCTGTTGATTAGCCAAATACATTTCGATAAACGTTGCAGGGTCACTCAGATTAAACCCTTTGCTTACATGAAGACGCATTAATTCGGCACCTAATCCCGCCATAGGTATCGCTGACTCATTGTCTTTAGCAAGCCCATTGGCCATATCCAAATCTTTTAATAAGGTTTTTACATGCCATTTCACAGGCTCATAATCACGCATCGCCATTCTCGGCCCAGTGAGTTGCAGTGGGATAGAATCGGCAAAACCACCTTTTAACGCTTGCGGTATCTGCTGGCTATCAACACCCGACTTTTCCGCTAATGCCATTACTTCAGCCATTACTAATACATTGCAGCTAACGATCATCTGGTTACAAATCTTAGTCACTTGGCCCGCTCCCACATCCCCCATACGAGTAATACGCTGGCTTAACGGTTCCAATAAAGGCCTGACGGAATCTAGTATGGCTTCTTTCCCCCCCGCCATAATCGCCAAGCTCCCTTGCTCAGCCCCTGCCACACCACCCGACACAGGAGTATCTAACCAATCGCATGATTTCTCAGCGACCTGATTGGCTAAACTACGCGTCGCTTCTGGATCGATGGAGGAAAAATCGATAATAATTTTACCTGGGCTTAGGTTTTCTAATATCCCCCCGCGGGCTAATACAATGTCTTTTACCGCCGCCGTATCACTCACACACAGCATGATCACATCAGAGTTTTCACACACCTCGGCAATACTATGAGCTACCTGTGCACCTTGATTCGCGGGCTGCTGGGTTTTGACAATATTTCGATTCCAAACAGTGACGGCATAACCTGCTGCTAATAAGCGACATGCCATAGGGATCCCCATTAACCCCATACCAATAAAACCAATTTTCGCAAACGTCACATCGATATCCAATTTCAGAATTATGTACGCAATAATAACAAACCCTGAGTCATTAGTACTGCTTAGATAAAAGCCAGATCTACAAAAGCCTACGTTTTTTTAATAAAAAATTACGCGCTTTATAAAAACCTTTCCTATGCTTGGTATATGATACGACAAAGGAAGTACCAATAATGAACATGGCATTAATTTTTGAGAAAACACAACAGCTACCGCACATTCCCCGTGTTGTACAAGAACTGATTGAGAGCTTTCAAAACGAAGATGTGAATATAGATGAAATCAGTAATAAGGTCTCAATGGATCAAGCCTTAACTGCAAAAGTTCTACGCTTAGCAAATTCGGCGCATTATGGCGCATCACGTAGTATTGCTAATGCTAACGATGCCATCGTTTTATTAGGTTTCGATACTCTGCGCACTATGGTATTAGCCTCGGGTGTCACTAGCTCATTCAAAGCCCCTGATAATTATGATATGAATGGCTTTTGGAAACAGTCATTTGCCATTGCAGCCCTTTCCAAATGGATCGCTCAATACGTACCGAGCGCAGATAAGGAAACAGCTTTTACGTGTGGCATGCTGAATTCAATCGGCAGCTTATTAATTCGTATTGTCTTACCCGATGAAGTGAATGGTATTGATGAAGCCGAAGCTATGGGTGGCAAGCGTCATAGCCTAGAGCGGGGTAAGCTAGGATTTGATGGTGCTAAAGTGGGGGCTGAACTAGCGAAACGCTGGAAGTTTCCAGAAGAAATGCAAAACTCGATTAGTGAGCAAAATAATGCCGATTTTGAACAAGAATACGGCATCTATGCTGGCATAATTTATATCGCTAAATACCTGCATCAAGCCCATAAAGAAGATTGGACTGAAGCACAAATTATTGAGGAATTTCCACTTATCGTTGCCCAGCACATTGGCATGGACGCTGAAAAAGCCTATAAGGATGTGGCAGCAACCAACCATTTGGAATCTGGATTAGATGCATTACTGGATGGCGAATAAATAAGGTGTGCTGTTACAGCCCTTAATTAAGTATTACTCTTTAAAAGCTCAAATTCTATTTGGGCTTTTTTTATGCCATTCACCATTACATCTAAACGATGTATTCCAGGGTAATACTTACGTGTACTGATTTTTTTGAACGAATGTTTTTTTACAATATGTTCACATCCCGCATCATCAAAACATCTATCCAACCATTTAAAAACTTTACTCCCTTGCTTACCATTAGCCTGTTGAAAATGCAGTACATAATCCACCATCAAACGATTGGTTTTTGAGCTTTTTTTCTGCAAGGTTAATTCAAATTCAAAGTCGCCAAAAAAATCTACCTTTACCTGCTTGCTGGATAAGCGACACACCACATCATCGGCGGGCTGATAACCAAACAAGATCATAATCTCTGGCTGGCCTTGTTTAAATAATGTACGACAAGCATGGCGTACTAACCTAACCCTGTTATTACGCTGAATACTATTGAGCCTTACTAACGCCTCATCGGCCAACCATTGCTGTGCTATTTCAATGATCAATTGTGGATGATCTTTAGCAATATCATTAAGGTGATTAGCAACCGAACGTCGAACGTATTCTTCTTCATCATCACGTAATGCCAATAATAAAGGCATCACCCATTGTGGCTGTTGAATTAAAACAGGTAAACGCACTCCCCATGGTAGCCGTGGACGAGTGCCTTCGGATATCAAACGCCTCACATGATGATTTTCATGCTCTAACCAGGTCGTTAATATTGCTAACGATGCTTGTGGTTGCTTGAGGATAAATTGACGGATAGCAAATTCCGCACTGAAAAACTGCGTCAACTGTTGCAAGTATTGCAAGCCTTGCTCTAGACTTAAGTTTTTATGAATCGCAATGTATTCACAACAAACCAAGGATAACCAGCCCGATAAATCATTATGTTTAGACAAGGTTGCTACGACAGCATCAGCGCCTTCTTTTTGTGGCATAGAGGCATGTAACGCTTCGCCAGCGGCTCTAAGCCTTTGCATCAAGGATAATAGTGACCACTCTTCTTGTCCTTGTTCACGGCAATAAAATGCTAATCTCTGATGAAAGTGCGCTTCATCAAAATCGATACCGTACAAAGCAGCTTGCTTTGCAATCAAAGCACCTAAAACCCATATTTTGTCTAATGATAAATTATCTTTAAATAGCTCAGCCATGCTTATTCTAATGTCCGTTTAATCGCGCTTAACTAGTGATTATGTAACCAGAAATATCCCATTGCAGACAATTGCTTCTCGTTAACAAAACCACACTTTTTTCAAGGCTAATGGCCTAATACTTGCTCAATACACAGGATACCGTGTTATAGAGCAAAAGAGATCCATGAAACCCGCTAGAGTTATGTTGGTAGATGATACCCCGACCCGATCCGCATTATTAGAACAAGCTCTGCTTGATCAAGGATTAACTGTGGTCTGTCGCTTAGAAAGCGCCCAAGGCTTGATCAAGAATGTTGAAATTCATCAACCCGATATCATTATTATGGATCTAGAATCTCCCGACCGAGATACCCTAGAGAATATGACTGTACTCAACCAGCATAACCCCAAGCCTGTGATTATGTTTTCTGATGAAGGTGATAGCAAAATCATCTCTCAAGCCGTTCAAGCTGGGGTTAGCGCCTATATTGTCGACGGTTTAAACCCTCATAGAGTGAAGCCAATTCTAGATGTGGCTATTGCCCGCTTTCGAGAATACCAAGCACTACGCAAAGAATTAAAGCAAACCCGAGATCAACTTGCCGACCGTAAAATCATTGATAAAGCCAAAGGGCTACTGATGAGAACTAAAGGCTTAGATGAAGAACAGGCCTACCACGCAATGCGTAAGATGGCGATGGACCAGAGTAAACCCTTGGTCGAAATTGCCCAAAACATCCTCTCTGTGATGGAACTACTCAGCCCTTAATTGATTAATAATAGCTACTTGGAGACGCGCATGAATGGTGCGAATATTGAGAAAAAAGCACTAAAACTGGGCTATATGCCATTAAGTGATTGCCTACCTTTATTAGTCGCACAAGAAAGAGGTTTTTTTGCCCAAGAAGGCCTCAATGTTGAACTGCAGCAAGAGGTATCCTGGTCAAATATTCGTGATAAAGTGATTGTCGGTCACCTAGATGGGGCTCACATGCTCGCCCCTATGCTGCTCGCTAGCAGCATAGGTTTAGGTGGTATCAAGAAGCCCCTTATTACCGCCTTTTCCCTAGGCTTAAATGGTAATGCCTTCACCGTATCCAATTCTTTACAAGCTGCGTTATTCGAACTTAATGCTAATGAGTTTGATCAAGCAACCACCATGAAACAATTGATCGAGCTGCGTAAAAATGCAGGCTTACCCCGCTTAGTGTTTGCCACTGTTTATCCCTATTCTTCTCATAACTTACAATTAAGGTACTGGCTTGCCAGTGCAGACATTGATCCCGATAAAGATATTGATCTCGTCATTCTGCCCCCCTCACAAATGGTTGATCATCTCAAACTACAGCATATCGATGGTTTTTTTGCTGGGGCGCCGTGGAACTCAGTCGCTATTTTGCAAGGCCATGGTCATTGCTTATTAACCGGAATGGACATCTGGCAGAATGCACCCGAAAAAGTACTTGGAGTAACCTTAGAGTGGGCAGAAAAAAATCCTAATACCCATAATGCCTTAATTCGCGCCTTGTATCAGGCCTGCTATTGGCTCGAACTGCATGCCGAACAAGCATTACCATTATTAGAGCAACACTTATCTCTTAACTCACCACTGATCGACCAAGAGTGTTTAATTCCCGCCATCACTGGGGAATATATCTTTACTCATAAACCAGCACATGGCAAAGCCCCAAGCCTATTGGTATTTAATCGTTTTATGGCTAACTTCCCATGGTTATCTCATGGTCAACTGATCTGTGCACAAATGAAACGCTGGCATTGGCTGCCGGAAGATGTCGATAGTGATCAACTGGTAGCAAGCTGTTATCGCCCAGATATTTATCGTCAGGCATTAATCCACGTAGCCATGCCAAAAGATGATTCCCATAGTGCGCATCTAGCGATGCTTTAGCGCTTATAAATACTTAACCAATATAAAGGTGCACCAACTGGTGCACCTTTTTTTATTCTGCCCTAAAAAAGTAATAGCCCTACCCCACGACTAACAAAAAATATAACTCTACTTTTATCACGCCCTGTTTTAATTCATAACAAGATTGATTTTGCACCATTGCTTGCCACAGAAATTGCACCAATAAATATCATATTAGCTGAGTTAAGGTTTTTTTATGCACCGCTAATTAGCATTTCTGATAATTTTAACAAATAATAAAAAAAACATTTAAAAATGTATTTATTGGCACACTCCTCGCTATATAGATCGCATCAACTTCAAATCAATGACGATTAGAAGTTAACGCAAAATCAAACTGCAAAGACGCAAATCAATACTTTATTCCCAGCAGGATAGAGCATTCATTTGCGTTTTTTTTTGCTAAAAAATTATCTTAAAACTTAAAACTTAAAACTTAAAGGAAGCATCATGCTTAAAAAGAAATCATTTAAACTCAACAAGGTTCGTCGCTCGATATTAAAAGGAACCTTAGCACTTGCTGCTGGTGCGGCACTCGCTATCTCGCCATTAACCTCCATCAATGCTTTAGCAAAAGTAGGTTACGCCGAAAAAGAAGAATTGAAATTTGGCTTCATTAAGTTAACCGATATGGCGCCTCTTGCAATTGCTTATGAAAAAGGTTTTTTTGAAGATGAAGGTCTATACGTCACCTTAGAAGCTCAAGCCAACTGGAAAGTATTATTAGACCGAGTGATCGATGGCCAACTAGATGGGGCACACATGCTAGCAGGTCAGCCTTTAGGGGCGACTATGGGCTATGGAACAAAAGCCGATATCATCACAGCATTCAGCATGGATTTAAACGGTAACGCCATTACGGTTTCTAATTCTGTCTGGGATAAAATGAAAAAGAACATCCCTCATAAGGATGGTAAGCCCGTTCATCCAATTAAAGCCGATGCGTTAAAACCTGTGATTGAAGGTTATAAAAATGAAGGTAAACCTTTCAACATGGGGATGGTATTTCCGGTATCCACACACAACTATGAACTACGTTATTGGCTAGCTGCCGGTGGTATTCACCCAGGTTATTACGCCCCCCATAAAGGTGATACCTCAGGGCAAATCAATGCCGAGGCTTTATTATCTGTCACACCACCACCACAAATGCCTTCGACCATGGAAGCCGGCACGATTAACGGTTATTGCGTTGGTGAACCATGGAACCAGCAAGCAGTATTTAAAGGCATTGGTGTACCCGTAGTGACTGATTATGAAATTTGGAAAAATAACCCAGAAAAAGTATTTGGCGTAAGCAAAACCTGGGCAGAAAAAAATCCTAATACCCACATTCGTATCGTTAAAGCTATGATCCGTGCGGCCCAATGGTTAGATGAGAACAATAATGCTAATCGTCCAGAAGCTGTAAAAATATTAGCTAAAAGCCAATATGTAGGAGCCGATTACGATGTCATCGCCAACTCCATGACAGGTACCTTCGAATATGAAAAAGGCGATAAACGCGAAGTGCCTGACTTTAACGTTTTCTTCCGACATAACGCGACCTTCCCATATTACTCTGATGCTATCTGGTACTTAACGCAAATGCGTCGCTGGGGACAAATCTCTGAGCCTAAATCCGATGATTGGTATAAGGACTTAGCCAAGAAAGTATACCGTCCTGACATCTATGCCGCGGCGGCGAAAGAACTGATTCAAGAAGGTAAGGTTAAAGCGAAAGACTTCCCAGATTTTGTTTCTGAATCTGGCTATCGTGCACCGCAAAAACACTTCATCGATAATATTGTTTATGACGGTAGTCAGCCTAATGCTTACCTAGATAAATTCACCATTGGTTTAAAAAGCAAAGACATTCTTTAACTAAACATACGGGCTAGCCAGTGCATATAAGTTGTATTGCCTAGCCCGTCCAATATTTCATAGCGACGTTATTTATAAAAGAGTGCCTGTACGGCCAACGTACAAGAGTAGAGGTTTTTATGACAAACAAAATTACAAAACTACCCAATAGTTTTTTTAACTGGGGCAGCCTAACCGATGACGTAATGCCTCTCTGGATGCAAGAAACCGTTAAAACTATCATGCTACCTATAGCCGGTTTATTATTTTTCTTATTTATTTGGGCAGCGGTTGCACAAAATATTAATACCTCATTAGGAGAGTTTCCTGGGCCGACAAAAGCCTTTGAACAATTTCAATCCTTAATCAGTGAACACAATGCTGAACGTGAAAAAGAAGTCGCTTTTTATCAGCGCCAAGAAGATAGAAATGCGGCTCGCTTAGCCCAAGACCCAAGCTATCAAGTTAAGATTCGTAGTTATACGGGTAAACCAACCTTTATCGATCAAATTGGTACCAGTTTAATCACGGTACTCACAGGTTTTATTCTAGCGTCTATCGTAGCGATTCCTTTGGGCATCATGATTGGTTTAAGTAAAAACCTATATGCCGCGGCGAATCCCGTTATCCAATTATTTAAACCGGTTTCTCCTTTAGCCTGGTTGCCCCTAGTGACTATGGTTGTGAGCGCTGTCTATACCAGTGACGATCCATTATTTGCTAAGTCTTTTATCACCTCGGTGATTACTGTGCTGTTATGTTCATTATGGCCAACGGTAATTAATACCGCTGTGGGTACGGCCTCCATTAGCCCTGATTTATTAAACGTGAGTAAGGTTCTACGCCTTAAGCCTATGACCCATATTTTCAAGGTCGTCATTCCTTCGGCAATTCCTATGGTATTTACCGGCCTGCGCTTATCTCTGGGTATTGCTTGGATGGTATTGATCGCCGCTGAAATGCTCGCGCAAAACCCAGGGTTGGGTAAGTTTGTCTGGGATGAATTTCAAAACGGTAGCTCCAACTCGTTAGGTCGCATCATGGTCGCCGTGCTGGTAATTGGTTTAATTGGGTTTTTATTAGACCGAATTATGCTGATGCTGCAGAGAGTTTTCTCTTGGGATAAACAGGCCGTATTGCGTTGATTTATTTACGGATAAAAACGGAATTCGCTAAAAGTAAGAATATGAGTATGAGAGAAAAATTATGAATGCGACGAATAAAGTAATAAACCCTATTTTAGAGCTAACCGGTGTTGGCATTGAGTTCCCAACGCCAAAAGGCTCGTTCAAAGCCTTGACCGATGTCAATTTAAAAATTGCCAAAGGTGAGATGATTTCTCTTATCGGACACTCAGGCTGTGGTAAATCAACGGTACTTAATATCGTCGCGGGTTTATTGCAAGCAACCGAAGGGGGAGCCGTACTCGAAGGCAAGGAAGTCAACGAACCTGGCCCAGAACGTGCTGTAGTATTTCAAAACCATTCTTTATTACCTTGGCTAACTGCTTATGAAAATGTCGAGCTGGCGGTTAAAACCGTGTTTGATAAAAGTAAAAGCAAAACCGAGATGAAAGAATGGATCGAGCACAACTTGAACTTGGTACATATGGGCCACGCTATGCATAAGCGCCCAGATGAAATCTCTGGCGGCATGAAGCAACGAGTTGGCATAGCCCGAGCCCTAGCCATGGAACCTAAGATTTTATTAATGGATGAACCTTTTGGTGCCTTGGATGCATTAACCCGAGCGCACCTACAAGACTCAGTGATGGAGATTCAAAAAGAACTAGGAAATACCATCATTATGATTACCCACGATGTGGATGAAGCGGTTTTATTATCGGATCGCATTGTAATGATGACCAATGGCCCAGCCGCGACAATCGGTGAGATTCTAGAAATAGATCTTCCTCACCCTAGAAACAGAATTGAGCTAGCGGACGATGCTAAATACAACCATTACCGCCAACAAGTTTTAAGCTTCTTATACGAGAAGCAACGTAAGGTAGAGCCTTTAATTAAGCCGACTAAAAAAGAGTCTAGCTCAGCCAAACAGAGCGCTTAAATACATTTTGTGAATTTTAAACTACTTATAAATTTTTAAACTACTTAATAAATATTGAAACTAGGAGTATCCCATGACGACAAAAACTATCTTAGCAAGCGCTATCAGCACGGCAATTTTGGCCGTAGCCATGCCAAGCCAAGCCTCTTCAGTCACCGAGTTTGTTAAAGAAGGTGATGTTATTGCTCAGTTACGCATTCGTAATGAAACCGTGAAAGAAGATAATGCCAATGATAACGCCATTGCCACCACAGCCCGGGCGCGCTTAGGTTATGAAACAGCAAACATGATGGGCTTTAAAGTATTGGCTGAATACGACCACGTAGTCGCCTTACAAGATGACTATAACTCAAAAAATTCGTCTATTGGCCCAGATGATACGTCAAAATCGGTAGTAGCCGATCCTGCAACTGGCGATATCAACCGCGCCCAGATTAGTTATACATCTGATGAATTTGCTGCCACCTTAGGTCGCCAACGTATTATTTTTGATAACGCACGCTTCGTCGGCAACGTCGGCTGGCGTCAAAACGAGCAAACCTATGACGCAGCACGCCTTGATTTCACTATGGTGGAAAACCTAACCGCAACGTATGCCTATGTGAATCAAGTAAACGATATTTTCTATAATGATGTTGAAGTCGAAAATCATCTAGTGAATATTGGCTACAATACCCCAGTAGGTAAGGTTACTGGGTATACATATTTACTAAAAGATAAATCTGATGATATTGACGATACTAACGATACATTGGGTCTTCGCTTCAACGGCAAAACCAGTTTAGATGCGTTAGATCTTTTATATACCGCTGAGTATGCGGCCCAGACCTTCAATGCTGGCACCAGTGGCGCTAAAGATATGGATTCGGCTTATAGCTTGCTAGAAGCAGGTATTAAGGTTGCGGGGGTGACGTTATTAGCCGGTATGGAAACCCTAGGGGGTGATGGTGATCGTGCTTTCGAAACACCGTTAGCCACCAAGCACGCTTTCAACGGCTGGACGGATAAGTTCTTAAGCACCAATGCCTCTACACAAAGTAATGGCTTAGTTGATACCTACGCCAAAGCCGTAGCCAAAGTTGCTGGTGTTAAATTATTAGCTATGTACCATGAGTACAATACGGATAACGCATCAGTGTATGGTGGTAACGAGATTAATCTGTTAGCGGCCAAGAAGTTTGATAAAAATTTCAGTGCTGGCATCAAGCTTGCTAAGTTCAATGCAGCAAATAAAGATTCTGGTACTGATGCGGATAAACTATGGGTTTGGGCAGAAGCTAAGTTCTAAGCTGAACTAAGCTTTCAAACCCACTGTTTAAACGAAGTATAAGGATGCCTTATACTTCGTTTTTGTTTGTATCGGAGCAAATTTAGATGGCGTAATACATTGAGTTTTAGGTGAATAGTGATGAAAAAGCAGTTAATTATCATAGGCAATGGTTTAGCCACTATGCAGCTTTTAAAAGAGCTGGATCACCAAGCAGAATACCAAGTAATCGTCTTAAGCGCCGAAAATGTCCCCCACTATAACCGCATCATGCTATCTTCTTTATTAGCTCAAGAAACCGATTTACAAAGCATTACCCCCTGCGATGACGCTTGGTATCAAGAACGTAATATCCAAGTTTTACTCAATCACCGAGTCACTCACATTGATCCTCAAGGGCATAGTTTACGCTGTGAAAACGGCAGCCAATTTACCTTTGATAAACTCATCTTCGCCACTGGCTCCCGCGCCTTTATCCCCTCTATGCCTGGTACTCAAAAGCCCAACGTATTAGAAGGAGTCATGGGTTTTCGCAAACTGATTGATGTCGACTTTATGCAAGAAGTCACCAGCCGCTATAAAAAAGCCGTTGTCATTGGCGCCGGTCTTTTGGGTATTGAGGCCGCCGTGGGCTTAATAAAACAAGGTATGGACGTCACCTTATTACATCGCCGAGATGTCTTGATGAACCGCCAGATTGATAACAAGGCCTCTGACCTGCTCATTCAGGAACTGAGAGGCCGTGGTATCAAGATCGCCACCGGCCACGGCCCAGTCGCTCTACATGGAAGCAAAGTACAAGAAAGTAATGATAATAAGTCAGAAACAAGTAAAGTCTGCGCTGTAGAGCTCGACAATGGCGACAAACTGGAAGCAGACCTTGTCATCTTCGCTACTGGCATTGTACCCTGCACCCCACTCGCCCAAGCCAGTGGACTGGTTGTTGAAAAAGGCATTTGTGTAGACGCCCAATTACAAACTTCCCATGACGATATTTACGCCCTAGGTGAGTGTTGTGAGTTTGAGGGTAATACCTATGGTTTAGTAGCTCCGATCTGGAATCAAGCAAGGGTATTAGCAAAGTTGCTATTACTGAAAGATGATGATCAGCTACCGGTTTATTACGAAGAAAGCTTCGCGACCAAACTCAAGGTCAGTGGTATTGATGTGCACTCTATGGGCATCATCAATATACAAGATACAGACCTAGAGTGTGAGGTGCTCGAGTTTAATGATATTGAGCGCGCTATCTACAAAAAAATTCTCATCAGTGACCACAAAGTTGTGGGCGCTGTTCTCTATGGCGACGTCGCCGATAGTCAGTGGTATTTTGAATTATTGCAGCAAGAGCAAAACATCGAAGACATCAGACAAGAACTGATCTTTGGCCAAGCTTTCTGTGAAAGTCTTTAACCGCTACTGACCCGATACATCTTATCCAGTTTTCGCAATTTGGCCCCACAAGCACCCTATATACGCGTGCACTAAACTGGCCAGATTCGCGCACCAGAATTGACTGACCGCACCTTTATAGTGCAAATCCTTCTTCAGTCATGCCTTGCCCAACCATTTTTGAAAGTTCAATGCCCTTTTTTTGTTCATTGCCTTCAATATTATGAATGGGTTTTGCCATACACCCCTTGGGTGTATGGTATTTTTTACACCTATCCTGTCATCTGACCTAGTTTGTCTGATTTTGGCACTCTTCTTGAATAGAGCTACTGCATAGAAAATGAATACCTCAATGCCAGCGTTATCAAAAGAGTGTAATTATGAACCCCATAGCGAATGATACTTGCCATACGACTTGCCCTTATTGCGGCGTAGGCTGCGGTGTGCAAATGCCAAAAGACCTTTCGGCGGTTTCAGGGCTCACAAGCCACCCAAGCAATTTCGGTAAGCTGTGTATAAAAGGATCCTCATTACACGAAACACTTTCAATTCAAGGCCGCTTATTAAACCCTAAGGTCCATGGCCAAGATTCAGATTGGGATAGCGCCTTAACCCAAGTCGCTGACAAAATTAAACAAGTCATAAAAGATCATGGCCCTAACGCCATTGCTTTTTATGGTTCTGGCCAGCTATTAACCGAAGATTATTATGTCGCTAATAAATTAATCAAAGGTTTTATTGGTAGCGCCAATATGGATACTAATTCTCGCTTATGTATGTCCTCTGCGGTATCCGCGTATAAGCGAGCGTTTGGCAGTGATACTGTACCGATTTGTTATGAAGATATTGAAGCAACCGACTTATTAATCTTAATCGGTTCGAACCCGGCTTGGGCTCATCCCATTCTTTATCAACGCATGGTCGCGGCTAAAAAGAATAACCCCAATTTAAAAGTCGTGGTGATCGACCCACGTAAAACTGCAAGCTGTGATCTAGCCGATTTACACTTACCGATTCGCTCTGGCAGTGATGCATACCTGTTCAATGCGTTACTCGCTTACCTAGCCGATAATGGCCATTGCGATCTAGAGTATATTGCGCAACATACCGATGGTTTTGAAAACGCAGTGCAGCAAGCCTCTAATAACCAAAGCCTTGAAGAAATTGCTCAGCTTTGTGATGTACCTGCAGAAGATATCGCACAGTTCTTCAACTGGTATAGCGATACCGATAAAACATTAAGCTTTTATTCTCAAGGGATCAACCAAAGCTCATCCGGTACCGATAAGTGTAATGCCATTATCAACTGCCATTTAGCAACGGGCCGTATTGGTAAAGCCGGCGCCGGACCTTTTTCAATTACCGGCCAGCCTAATGCTATGGGCGGTCGAGAAGTTGGTGGTTTAGCCAACCAACTAGCGGGGCGAATGCACTTTGAAAAAGCGGGTGATATTGACCGTGTAGCGCGCTATTGGAATACCAATAATATCGCCACCGATAATGGTTTAAAAGCGATTGATATGTTCGATGCGGTTGAGCGCGGCGAGATTAAATTTATTTGGATTATGTCAACCAACCCACTCGTGAGTATGCCCGAAGCCGACCGCTTAAAAGCCGCCTTATTAAACTGTGAGATGGTTGTTGTATCAGATTGTTTGGAAAAAACCGATACCACAGAAGTCGCGGACATTTTATTACCTGCCGCAAGCTGGGGCGAAAAAAATGGCACAGTCACAAGCTCAGAACGTCGCATTTCTCGCCAACGTAATTTTACCCCTGCTATGGGCAATGCCAAACCAGATTGGTGGATCATTACTCAAGTAGCAAAAAAATTAGGATTTGCAGCCGAGTTTAATTATCAGCACCCTTATCAAATTTTTAACGAGCATGCGGGCTTATCGGCTTTTGAAAATGGTTATGATGATTTTCCTAGCCGAGATTTTGATTTGTCGGGTCTGACGAACTTAACAGAGCAAGACTATAACGACTTGCAGCCAATTCAGTGGCCGGTGAATAAAGAGTACCCGAATGGGCGTCAGCGTTTTTTTAATGATGGAAAATTTTTTACTGCCAATCAACGAGCTCAATTTGTTGCTATTAAGGCACGCTTGCCCCAAGCGAAAACAACGACACAATTGCCATTAATCATGAACACAGGTCGCATTCGTGATCAGTGGCATACAATGACCCGCACCGGTAAAACGGATAAGTTGTTGCAACATATCGCCGAACCTTTTGTCGATATTCATCCACAAGATGCGATCAAATATAATCTACAACAAGATGATCTAGCGGTTATTAATAACCAGCATGGCGAAATCATAGTAAGGGTAAAAGTCACTAAGGCTCAAACCCAAGGCAATGTATTTGTGCCTATGCATTGGACCGGACAGTTTTCCAGTAAAGGCCGCATGGGAGTATTAGTCAATTCAATTGCTTGCCCTATTTCAGGCCAGCCAGAGAATAAACACACACCGGTAGCGATTAAAAAATTCGCATCACAATGGTTTGGTTTTTTAATTTTAGCCGAGCAGCCAGAAGACTTATCGAGTAAGAGTGAATACTGGGCGCACGTCCCTTTTAATATTCAAAGCGAGCAAAACGATACGTTAGATAAAACCCAAGCTCATTATTATGAACTTTCAGGTAAGCAAGATGTAGCCATGGCTTACCAAGAATTAAAACCTTTATTACCAGATGGTGAAGCGATTATTTTTAGCGATGCACGACGAGGCACCCACCGTATCGCCATCATAAAAAATAATCGCTTAATCGCTTCATTATTTATCAGTCGCCAGTTTGATTTACCCAACCGCCGTTGGTTAAGCCAAATTTTTAACAGTCAACAACTAACAGACTTCCAACGCCGCGCATTATTAGCCGGGCGTGAAGGTAATGCCGCAAGCGACCCTGGAACCATTGTATGTTCTTGTTTCCAGGTAGGTGATAAGCAGATTAAAGCAGCCGTAGAAGGTGGCATAAAAACAGTGGAAGAGCTGGGTAGCAGCTTAAAGTGTGGTACCAACTGCGGCTCATGTGTTAGTGAATTAAAAACTTACATTGAAAAATTTTCTCAACAAGCGAGCGAGCTTGCGACAGAACTATAATACGTAAACCAAGAGATAGAGAGTAGATTATTATGAACGATTCACAGGTTATCTTAGTAGGTGCAGGTCCAGGTGATCCTGAATTACTGACTCTGAAAGCGTTAAAAGCTATTCAAAACGCCGATGCGATTTTATACGACGCGCTCATCTCAGAAGAAATTCTCGCTATGATTCCAGAAAATTGTAAGCGCTTTAATGTGGGTAAGCGCTGTGGCGAACATAAAATGAAGCAGGAAGAAATTAACGAATTTTTATATCAAATGTCATTACGCCATAAGAATGTGGTACGCCTTAAAGGCGGTGATCCTTTTATCTTTGGCCGCGGGGGTGAAGAGTTAGAGTATTTACAACAGCGACATGTAGAAACTTCGGTAGTACCTGGCATTACCGCCGCCGCAGGTTGCGCCGCTAGTTGCAATATTCCGCTGACTCATCGTGGTTATGGTAATTCGCTATTATTACACAGTGGTCACTCGAGCTTTGGTGAATTTGATCCATCTCATACCGATAAAGAAAATCAAACTCAGGTTTTCTACATGGGCATGAACCAAGCAGCGACTATCAGTGCCCACCTAATTGATCAAGGACACCACCCAGATACCGAAGTCGCCATTATTTGCCAAGGCACGCGTAAAAATCAGGCGTCACAACTGGGCACACTATCAACCTTGCCGGCGATGGCAGAAGACATGAAGCACTTGACTCCAGGCTTGATCATTCTTGGTAATGTAGTGGGTTTAGCCTCTGCTCAACAGCAAAGAGTTTCTACTGAGCAAGAGGCATTAAGTGCATAAACTAGCTTGGCTTGCTGATTGACTCCTTGCCAGTACTTTCTTCCAAGTACGCTCGACCATGGGCACCTACCCTGTGCACCATGGCAAGTTCATTTGAGTCCTGTAAAGCCTGGATAATCTCTTTGTCGCTATTGCATACCGCTTTTATCATATCGTAGCGAAAAGAGAGAGCCGCCAATAACATAAAACCATAACCGTTCATTTCTAATGCTTCTTCATAAAAACGGAAGTATTCGACAATAATGATTTCTTTATCGAATAATCCACCGGCTAATAATAAACTGGCCGCTATTGCTAACAAGATGGAGGTAGGGGATAAAAAAGCCTTTTTGATGATGTGAATATATTCATCTCTATAATGATAGGCTTTCATCAATAACGGAATCCAAACCAGAGCCATAATGATCTTAAAGCCTTGGCCATCAACAAAAAAGATTAACCAATCGATGTTAGATTGCTTAATACTCATTTCTCGTAAAATAAAGCTAAAGCTTAACGCGGCTCCTAAATAGGCGAGTAAGCTTAAACTCCCTGACGCAGATTTAACCATCAGCCACTTGTTGTCACCACTGTTAAGCCAAAAAACAATGCCTACCAGCAATAGAATCAATAACTGAACATGCTCCATCAATTGGTTTTCACCATACAGATAAGCGTGATCGTAGTGCATGACTTGAATACTAAATACCGTAGTGAGTACGATTAATAAAAAAACAATTAGATAGCGAGGGGTTAAAGACGTGCTCATATAATACTCTCTGTTAATTTTTCGAGAGCATAGAACTAAGCCGATTGACTGACTAGCTAAGCTAATTAGAACAGTCTTATCTGTATTTGAACAAATCCTAGGTAGCTTGATTTATAAGGCCAGCAGCTGAATAACTAGGGTTTATCTGTATATTTGATAGCCTACCAGCAGCAACAACAGGTTGTTCCATTTTTAGTAACAATTATCACCTCATGATCCATGACGGTCAATCAAGCTATATTGTCATCGACAAGCGCTAGATGCATTGACTAGACTGAAATTATTCAGCGAATTTAACCCTAGTAATTAGCCAAGGTCATGGAGGTTTTAATGGAAGTACAAACAGTTTTAGATTTTTGGTTTGGCCAAGACGATCCTGAAAGCGAGCAGCCAAGAAGTGCCGCAGACATTGCCCATCAGCAAAATAAACTTTGGTGGGGAAAAGATGCCACTATCGATCAGCAAATACAGCAAAAATTTGAGCCAACGTTAAAAGCGTTATTAACCGGACATTTCAGTACTTGGTTTGAAACCGCCCAAGGGCGCTTAGCCGCCATTATCGTCTTGGATCAATTTAGCCGTAATATGTATCGCACTAATGCCCAAGCCTTTAGCCAAGATAGCCTAGCCTTATATTGGACATTACAAGGCTTACGCCAAGGTGACGATAAGAAACTGACACCATTACAACGGGTCTTCTTTTATTTACCTCTAGAGCACTGTGAACAGCTCAACATGCAAAACCTAGCGGTTGAAAAATTTGAACAACTCGCCGCCGATAGCCCAGAAAGTTTTCGGTCTTTAGCCAAAGGTTTTGTCGATTACGCCCACCAGCATCAACAGCTAATCGCCCGTTTTGGCCGCTTTCCACATCGTAATACCTTATTAAATCGCCCCTCTAGTTCAGAAGAACTAGAGTACTTGGCACAACCTGGGGCTGGTTTTTAGTCATTGCATTCGCTAAGTCTTTACTATATTCCAATATTGGAATATAGTAATAATTACTGACGACCCTTCATACCAACTACGAGAGAGTGAACTTAATCATGGCACTATTACAAGATCAGCTATTACGACGGATACTAATAATGGCAACCAGCTTGCCATTATTAAGCGCATTCAGTTTAGCGGTCTTAGCAAAACCCGCTGCCGAACTTGCACTACTCACGATTCAGTCTCAGCCAATGACCCAATACGTTTATCTCGATGGCCGTTTAGAAGCGGTTAATCAAAGTACTATCTCGGCACAAACGTCAGGCATCGTTGAGTCTATTCATGTCGATATTAATGATCAGGTGAGCGCCGGCCAGACGCTCATCACCATCAATAATAGCCAGCAAAGCGCGAATCTTAGCCAAGCCCAAGCGAACCTCGCCCAAGCTCAAGCGATCAATGAAGATGGACAAATTTTATTACAGCGCAACCGGTCTTTATTTGCTAAAAAAACGCTCTCTCAAGGTGAGCTAGATCGCAGTATTGCTCAAGCTAAAAGTAGTGCCGCCGCGGTTTTAGCCGCGCAAGCCAAAGTAAAACAAGCGCAAGAGCAACTTTCTTATACTCAAGTACTCGCCCCTTATGCGGGTATTGTCAGCCAGCGAAGTGTGCAAATAGGCGAGCTGGTCAGCCCAGGGCAAACCCTAATGTCGGGCTTTGCCCCTCAGCCATTACGGGTCGTCAGTCAAATTCCTCAGCATCTAGTCGCTAAATTTAAGCGCGCAGATAACTCAGCGATCACCATCAGCGCAGAGGGAAAAAACTACTCGATTGAGAGCTACACCTTATTTCCGTATGCCGATAGCCGCTATAGCAGTACTCAAGCCCGTATCACCTTAGCGCCATTAACAGAGCAGCACGATACTCGCTCATTAATTCCAGGCAGCTGGGTTAGCGTCGCTTTGGCTATCGGGCAAAAAAACTCGATTGTGGTGCCAAAATCAACCATTATCCAACAAGGGGAAATCGCCAGTCTTTATGTGATCGAAACAGAAACAAGGAACATAAAACTGCGTTTCGTGCGCCTCGGCTCAGCCATACTCGAGACCCAAGAAATCGAAATTCTATCCGGCTTAAATAGCGGTGAAACCATTGTGATTAACGCCATCGCGGGCGCAATCCAGGCTTCTAAACAGCAAG